>JAJQHF010000223.1 GCA_021199975.1 Candidatus Gastranaerophilales bacterium | reverse complement strand
CCGGATATGTATCTTTATTCTGAACTCTTCCGATACATTTAAAAATTTTTTTATCTAATTTTAAATATGTCTTTTCATCAGCGCATATTAATAATTCATAATCCTCACCGCCCCATTTGACAAATTTTTTGTAATTTAAGTCATTTTGAGAACAAAATTCCAATAATTTTTGATTAACGGGAACTGAATTTATATCAACTTTAAGACAATGTCTGCTTGCTGATGATATTTTATATAAGGCATCCACAAGCCCGTCAGAACAGTCCATAACTGTAATATCAGACTCAATGAAATTTGCAAGTTTCTTTGATTCATTAATTCTTGCTGCAGGATTTAAATGAGAATCAATTAAATTTTTATCAGCATAAAGAAAATTTGAAAGAGCATATAAACCTGCCGAGCTTGAACCGAATTCACCTGTAACAAGGATATAATCATTCTTTTTTGCATTTTTTCTTGATGATAAAAACAAAGATGTCTTTTTGCCTATAGCCGTAATTGATATAACAATTTTATCGCTTCCTGTTATATCCCCGCCTGTTACTTTAACATTATATTCATTGCATACATCATTAATACCCCTGTACAATTCCGATACAAAAGAGTCTTTTGTCTTTTTTGGCAATGATACGGAAACCGAGATATATTTCGGTAAAGCTAAAGCCGCCGCCAAATCACTTAAATTAACATTTACAGATTTCCTGCCTAATAAATACGGGGAGGTTGTATACATTGAGAAATGAACATCTTCCACTAAAGTATCCTGCGTGACAAAAATATCTAAATCCTCTAAAAAGGCGCAATCATCACCCAAAAATGATGAAAAGTTCAATGTTTTTTTTATAATTTCTAAAAAATCCAACTCTTTCATATAAAAATTGTATATTAAAAGTAAAAAATATGTAACATAAGAATTTATAACCTCTTTAAAATAAATTATAAGCATGTACAATATATAAGGAGCTTTGATTACACAAGCCAAACTACATCAATGCGGCGGAGAAAAAATGATAGAACTTAACTATCGAAATGTAAAAAAAGAAATAATCGGTAATGAAAACGGATTAAATATTGAAGAGGAATTCAATAATTATAAAGATACAATTCATGGAATTATTGCCGATTTAAATTCAAAAAAAGACAAACCGGGACAAAAATTGCAATGGATGAATCTTGGTTATAACGAGGAAACATTGTGGTATGTAAAAGAATTTGCCGCAATGGTTGAAAATCGTTTTGACGACATATTAATTTTAGGGCTCGGAGGTTCTGCTCTCGGCGGCAAAGCCGTTTGTGAAGCATTATTGCCTCCTTATTGGAATTTTTTATCAAAAGAGCAGAGGAATAATTATCCTCGTATTTTCTTTCTTGATAATATTGACCCCGACCAGATGAATTCTTTATTAAAAATTCTTGATTTAAAAAAGACCCTTGTTAATGTTATTACAAAATCAGGCTCCACTGCGGAAGTTATGGCTCAATATATGGTCTTAAAAGATTTAATGGAAAAAGAATTAGGCGACGATTACAGAAAGAATGTTATTGCCACAACCGATAAAAATATAGGAATTTTAAAACAGCTTTCAGATCAAGAAGGATACAAAACATTTTATATCCCCGATGATGTAGAAGGCAGATTTTCCGTGTTTTCAGCTGTCGGACTGCTTCCGTTTGCGCTTGTAGGCATTAATATTGAAGAAGTTACTCAAGGCATAAAAGATATGGATTTGGCACTTAAAAATACGGATATTAATTATAATATTGCCGCTCAAAATGCCTTAATACATTTTCTTATGGATGTAAAATGCGGAAAGAAAATATCCGTTATGATGCCTTATTCAAACAGGCTGCGATATGTTGCGGATTGGTACTGTCAATTATGGGCTGAATCATTAGGCAAAGAAAGAGATAAAAATAATAATATAGTTAACACAGGACAAACCCCTGTCAGGGCTACAGGTGTTACTGACCAGCATTCTCAAATTCAACTTTACAATGAAGGACCTAATGACAAAATTATAAACTTTTTAAGGGTAAAAGAATTTGATACTAATCTTGAAATACCTAATATATTTGAATACACCGGAATAAGCTATTTGGGCGGAAAAACAATGAATCAATTATATAATGCCGAAGCTGATTCAACAATGGCTTCTTTAATTGATTATAAAAGACCGAATGTAACAATTACTATCCCCAAAGTGTCACCGTATTATTTGGGTCAGCTTCTTTACATGTTTGAAGTTCAAACTGCAATCACAGGTGCATTGTATAATATTGACGCATTTAATCAACCTGGGGTTGAACAGTCAAAAAATTATACTTATGCGCTTATGGGAAGAACTGGTTATGAAGATTCCGCTAACGAATTGAAAGAAAAATTAGAAGCAGGCATTAATCTATAAAAAAATGGAAAGAAAAACTCATAAAGTATTGGGATATAATGTTGATTTATTAACTTTTGATGAAGCTGTTGAAGTTATCATTGATAAAATAAAAAATAATGAAGGAACCCAAATAGTCACAATAAACCCTGAAATGATTGAAACAGCGGAACAAAATGCAGAGTTTTCGGAGGTATTGAAAAATGCAGAACTTGTTGTTCCCGACAGTTCAGGAATAGAGCTTGCTTTAAGATTAAAAGGTATAAAACAAGAGAGAATTCCCGGAGTTGATATATCAAAAAAATTAATTGAAATATGCGCTGAATTAAACTACCCGATTGCACTTATAGGTTCAAAAGAGGAAGTTATTAATGCAGTTCGGGAAAAATTGAAATCAGAATTTAATAAACTGGAAATTTCATATTATAGAAACGGTTATTTTTCAATTGAAGAAGATGATGAAATTATAAAAGAATTAGCAAATGCAAATCCTAAATATATTTTAATTGCACTGGGTGCACCAAAACAAGAAATGTTTATAAAAAAATGCAGAGAAAAATTGCCAGACAGTGTATATATCGGAGTAGGCGGTTCCTTTGACGTTTGGGCAGGCACAGTTTCAAGAGCGCCTGAATTATATAAAACCTTTAGGTGTGAATGGATTTACAGAACCCTTAAGCAGCCTCAAAGAATTAAAAGAATTTATAAGACTTTGCCTATGTTTCTTTTTAAAGTTATAATAGAAGCAGTAAAAGAAAAAATTAATTTGTGTAAGGGTATATAAATGCTTAATCAAATTTCAGATTTGGAGATTGAAGAAATCGAACTTGTATCAAAAAAATTAAGGAGAAATGTATTATTAATGATACATAATGCAAAATCGGGACATCCCGGCGGCTCTCTTTCATGTATTGATATATTAAATGTTTTGTTTACAAAATGTATGAAACACTACCCTGAATGTGAAAAAAATCCTGATTATAAAAATCGGGACAGATTTATTTTGTCAAAAGGTCATGCTTCCGCATCGTTATATGCAGTAATGGCTCATTGCGGATATTTTAAAGAAGATGAGCTTCTTACTTTCAGAAAACTCGGTTCAAAATTACAGGGACATCCGAGCAGTACAGTCCTTAAAGGTATTGAAGTTTCAACAGGTTCTTTGGGACAAGGGCTTTCAATCGGCTGCGGAATGGCATTAGGCATGCGTCTTGATAATATAAACAGTAAAGTTTACGTTTTTATGGGCGACGGCGAAATTGAAGAAGGCAGCGTTTGGGAAGCCGCAATGAATGCTTCTCATAACAAACTTAATAACATCATTGCTTTTGTCGACAGAAACAGGCTTCAAATAGACGGTTCAACGGAAGATATAAAATCCATAGGAAATATTAAATCTAAATTTGAAGCTTTCGGATGGAATGCCCTTGAAATTAACGGACATAACATAAATGAAATATATAATGCAATTAATACGGCAAAAAAAAGTGACAGACCTTTTGTTATAATTGCTGATACTATTAAAGGTAAGGGTGTATCATTTATGGAAAATAATGCAAATTGGCACGGGAAAGCACCTAATGATGATGAATTGCAATTGGCACTAAAAGAGCTGAATTAGAGGTTTTAAATGATTAGAGAATGTAAATCGGTCAGAAATGAATACGGTAAAACTTTAGTTGAACTGGGAAAAGTAAATAAAAATATAGTTGTTTTGGATGCGGATTTATCTTGTTCAACCCAAACAAAACAGTTTGCAAAAGAATTTCCGCAGCGTTTTTTTAATGTCGGAATAGCGGAACAGGATTTAATGACAACGGCTGCAGGTTTAGCCTGCACAGGTAAAATACCTTTTGTTTCAACATTTGCAATGTTTGCATCGGGAAGAGCGTGGGAACAAATCAGAAATACTATTTGTTATTCAAACCTGAATGTTAAAATAGCCGCAACTCACGGAGGTATAACCGTAGGAGAAGACGGCGCCAGCCATCAGGCATTAGAAGATATTTCTTTAATGAGAAGTATTCCAAACATGGTTGTTATTGTTCCTGCTGATGCCGAAGAAACAAAACAGGCGGTTAAATTTGCAGCTTCATATAAAGGACCTGTGTATATAAGAATTGCAAGAACAAACCTTCCTGACATTTTTGACGGCAATTACGTTTTTGATGTTAATAAAGCACGTATTATTAAAGAGGGGAAAGATATTACTCTTATAACAAACGGGGAAACACTGGCAGAAACAATTGATTGTGATAAAATATTATCAGATAAGGGAATAAGTGCGGAAATTATTAATGTTCCGGTCGTAAAACCGTTGGATGGCAAAACTATAATTAAATCAGCACAAAAAACAAATAGTGTAATAACAATAGAAAATCATTCCGTAATAGGCGGACTCGGAAGTGCCGTTTGTGAGCTTTTAAGCGGTGAATATCCCGTAAAAGTCCACAGAATAGGAACAAACGACAAATTCGGGCAAAGCGGAAACGCAAAAGAATTAATGGCATTTTACGGATTGAATGCTGAAAAACTGGCAGAAAAAATAACAGGATTAATTAAATGATACAGCTTAGAAATGTATATAAGAAATATAAAGATAATTATGCACTGCAAAATATAAATTTAGACATAATGTCAAGCGAATTCGTATTCTTAACGGGTTCATCAGGCGCCGGCAAATCTACACTAATGAAATTACTATACAGAGAAGAAGTACCGACGTCAGGTACTGTTATGATAGGAAATATAAATATTGCAAAGCTTCCCAATGACAGAGTTCCAAATATAAGAAGGTGCATGGGGATAGTATTTCAAGATTATAAATTACTGCAAAATATAAGCGTATATGATAATATAGCGTTAGTTATAAGAACTCTAGGAATGAGGACGAAAGAAATCCAAAATCGTGTAACGGGAGCGCTTAAAGTAGTAGGACTGCTGAATAAAATGAATGCAAAACCCTGCGAACTTTCAGGCGGAGAACAGCAAAGAGTCAGTATTGCAAGAGCAATTGTAAACGGACCTCCTTTACTGATTGCCGATGAACCTACGGGAAATCTTGACCCTAAAAATTCGTTGGAAATTATGCAAATATTGGAGCAAATTAACGAAAAAGGTATAACCGTTATTGTTTCAACTCACGACAAAGATATTGTAGATTATTTCAGAAAAAGAGTAATCACAATGGAGCAAGGTCAAATTATCAGAGATGTTCAGGCAGGTACTTATGAACAATAAAAAGAAACTTATAAAAGAAACCGTAAAAAAACATATTCCGCAGCGTCATTTATCTTCAATAAGAATAATGTACAGAATTGCGATGGAAACAGTATACGGAATAAAAAGAACCGGTTTGCTGAATATAGCTATTGTTGCTGCAATGGCGGCAATTTTAACTATTTTCGGCTCTTTATTCAGAACGAGCTTTTCACTAAGCTCATTTGTAGATAAACTGGGTGATACCTTTGAAATTTCGGTTTATTTAAAACCAAATGTTGACCCCGTGTACATGTCGTCAAGAATAAGAGAGCTTGAACACGTAAAAAGAATTACAATAATTACCAAAGAGCAGGCATGGGAGGAAATGAACAAGGATATAGATGTGAGCGGAATGGAAAATCCATTACCTGATACTTTGCACGTAACGGTTGATGACCCTTCTAATATCGCTATAGTCTGTGATGAAATAAAAAAAGTTTCAGGCATAGAAGAAATGTCTTATGCTCAGGATATTGCAAAAAAACTCCAAACTTTTACAAATGTCTTTAATACGGTTACTGTATTTGTTCTTATTGCGGTTGCCATTCTTACTATTATAATAATAAATTGCACAATTCAGCTTGTAATTCAATCAAGAAAAGAAGAAATTGAAATTATGAGATTAATGGGGGTAAGTAATTGGTATATAAAAATCCCGCTTATTTTACAGGGTGCAATTTATGGTTTTTCAGGTGCAATAATTTCATTAATTCCTTTAAATACAATACAAAATGCATTGTTTAAGCTTCATAATTTTTTAGTAATACCTCCAAGCGAATTTGCTATGAATATTGTAGTATTTAGTTTGTTTGTAATAGCAGTATTTTTCAGCGCAGGCGGAAGCTTACTTTCAATAAAGAAACATTTACAGGTCTAATTAAACCCGATTTTATTTTTCTTTACTGTTGTTGAGTCTGCCATATAAATTTTTCTGTCCGGCTTTTCTTCAGTTGTCGTTTCTATTGCCTTTAAATAATCAGCAGCCGATATATCTGCACGATTTCTCCTCATTGCATTTAGTGCCGCCGCTTTTGAAATATTACAAACAGAATTGTTAGAATAGCCCTGTAGATTATTTGCAATTAATTCAATATCTTCATTTGAAGCTAATAATTTTTGCCCCTTGCTCAAAGGCATTAAATTCTTTTTTAAGAGATCTTTAATTGATTCAGAATCGGGAACATCCACAAATACCTTTGAATCAAATCTTCTTCTTATTGCGGAATCTAATAAATTATATTTATTTGTAGCCCCTATAATAATTACATTCGATTTCTTAGCCTCATCAATCGACTGCAGCATTGTTGATACCTGCTTTAAGTCATCAGGCTCCATTTGCGAATTTCTGTCAAATCCCAAAGAATCTATTTCATCCATAAACAAAATACAAGGCTTATTGTTTTTTTCCGCAATTTGTATTGCCTCATCAAAGGCTGCCTTTAGATTTTTAGATGTTAAATTAATGTAATGTGAACCTGCTTTACTGATGTTTAATAAATACATAGGAGAAGAGATTTCCGACGCCAATGCTTGCGTTATATATGTTTTGCCGCAGCCGGGAGGACCATATAATAAAATCCCTTTAGGTATCGTTTTTCCGTATTCTTCATAATCTAATTTTGCCTGCTCCGGATTTTGAATATATTCTATAATACCTTCATTTAAATCCCTTTTTAAATCTGACATGCCTGCCACATCAGAAAATCCTGAGGGTGAACTCTCATCTTTTTTAAATTCCTCTAAGAATGATTTTGATGATAATTGAGAAATAACTGATGATACTTTTTCAAGCGGAGGGGGTATTTGATTACTTGTAATGACTTCTTCTCCTTGTCCATCAAATTTAGGAGAATAAAGATTATCTGATGATGAAGTATTCTTTAATTCTTTGGGGTTATCAAAAGTTGTCCATTCTGTTAGATAATCACATACATCTTTTCTCCAGTCTTCCTCCTGAGAGCCGTGTTTAATAAATTCATCATCATAGTGCTTATATTCTCTGTTGGCAAAATTCAAATTTTCGAAAGTAATTTCAACAAAACCAGCAAGCATTTGCTTTTGAGTAAGAAAAAGGTCAAGATAGTCCTCATATTTTGATTCTTTGCCATTTTTAATTTTTTCTTCATGTTTTAAATTAGATTCGAGTTTATTACAACTTGAGTTCATTGAAGAAATAGTCTGCGCCCACCTTTTATCTGGATATGATGCAAGATTTTCTTTAAATTCTTTATTTAATTGCTTGTCATAACCAAAATTTACTTTATATGAATAATTAGAAAATATTTTCAAATTTACTTCTCCCTTTTGATAGCTTGAAAACATCAAAAAAAATATTTTGTTAAATTAATAAGAAAAATTAAACATTGTTAACACTTGAATTAATATATATGTTTATGCTAATATTGATGAAGCACTGAGGAGAAGTGGCCGAGTAGGTTTAAGGCGGCACCCTGCTAAGGTGTTGTGTGGGGTAACCTGCACCGTGGGTTCGAATCCCACCTTCTCCGTTCTTCTTACAACATTAATATTTATTTTTTTTGTTGTTTGTTGTATTTTTGTATTTTAACGAGTGGTATGATTAAAACGGATAGATTGATTATTCGGGAAAGTTGGTTCTTTTTGGTTGCTGCACTTGACTTTCGGCTAACAGTGCGGGTTGTACGGATAAATTGATTATTTCGGAAATGTCCGTTTTCGACCGTTTTGAAAATTTAAGCAAATTTGGTAAAAACTTTTCAACAATTTTAAAGATATATTAGATTGATTTTAAGAAGAATGTGAAATCGGATTTATAGAAAAATAAATTTTTTAAATTGATACGAAACAGACATAATAGTCGGAAACAGTGTTCCAATTCCATGCTTTCGGAGCTAATCTGTGAGTACCATGAGCGAAGAATATATAAATATTAATACGGTGGCACAAGTCAAAGGCTTAAAGAGCAATCGTTCTTTAAGATTGGAAATTAATAAACTTGAAAGTAAATATATTTCAAGAAAAATAAAAGTAAATGGCGGAATATCTTATGAAATATTATTCTCTTCACTTGATCCTGAAATACAAAAAAAGGGTTTTAGCACAGGTTAAACCCTTACACAAAGCCTTTGCGCCGTATAGAAGAATTAACGAGGGAAAATCTGTTGTATTGCTTGCCTGCGGGTCCACGATAAAAAAATTTGTACCGGTTAAAGACGTAATATATGTTGGCGTAAACGGAGCATTAAGGTTTAATATACCGCTTGACTATTTGTTTTTAACCGATCTTATCAAAAATGACAAAACGGTTAACGACGAAATTGATAATTATTCGGGTAATGATTGTAAAAAATTTTATGCAATTCTTCCTCAAAGAAGATTAACCTAAGTTTGTGTTCCCTGCAATGTCGATAGAATACCGCAAACAAATTTGTATCGTGCAAATGCAATTCCTTTTCTTCAGGAAGATGTTTTCGGAAACAAATGGGCTGTAGACTTAGAAAACGAACCGCTGGGAGATTTTGGCGGCTTTGTATTTTCTGCATTGCAATTTATTTTATGGACTAATCCGGATAAAATTTATATCGCAGGCTGCGACTGCAACAGCGGATATGCATACGACAATAAGTCTTTGCTTTCGGATCATTCCGGCAAGGTAAACGGCTTTAGAAAGTTTAAAGATTTTGCTTCAAGAATGTACCCTGAAACTGAAATTATTTCTGTTAATCCGATTGGTTTAAAAGGAATGTTTAAGGATTTATACACGAACACGCAAGGAGACGGCTATGAAGAAAAATGCCATTATTAAAGCTTTAATTGCTGTTCGTTCTGGTTCTGTGAGGGTAAAGAATAAAAATATTAAACCCTTCTGTGGCAGCTCATTGCTTGAAATCAAAATTAAACAATTGCTTTCAATTCTGCAAATAGATGGTGTTGTAGTTAATTCAAACGACGATATCATGCTTGATACAGCAAAAAATATGGGGCAGAAGTTGTAAAACGTGATGAATATTATGCAACAAGTGAAGTATCTCCTAATGAGTTATATGTTAATATCGCTGAGAATTTTAATGCCGATGTTATGATTTTTGTAAATGCGACAAACCCGCTGATTTCAAATGAAACAATAGTTAAAGCTATTGTAATTTATAAAAACACAGATGAATTTGATTCTGTTAATACCGTAAATTCGGTTAAAGAATTTTTGTGGCTTAATAATAAACCAATGAATTATGACCCTGATAATAAGCCCAAAAGTCAGGATTTGCCGGATATCGCCGCAATAAACCACGCCGTAAATATAATAGATAAAAAATTAATGATTGAAAGAAAAGATATCTTTGGCCATAAACCATACCTTTTGAAGGTTAACAAAATTGAAGCCGTTGATATTGATGATGAAGAAGATTTTATGCTTGCGGAATTGATGTACAAAAAAATAAGAGGAAACCTTTTATATGAAAAATATTAAATTGCTTGATTGTACGCTCAGGGACGGGGGATTTGTTAATGACTGGAACTTTGGATATCAAAATATAATCAGCATATTTAACAGATTAGTTAAGGCAAACATTGATATTATTGAACCGGGTTTTATTGACGAGAGAAGACGTTTTAATAAAAACAAATCAATCAACCCGGATACAAAATCATTTGATACAATATTCAGCGGACAAAATAAGAAAAATTCTGTTGTTGTCGGAATGATTGATTTTGGAACCTGCGGAATTGAAAACATTTCCCTGGCAGAGAAATCTTATCTTGACGGCATCAGGGTAATTTTCAAAAAAAAGGATGAGAAAGAAGCAATTTCGTTTTGTTCTAAACTAAAAGAAAAAGGGTACACAATCTTTGTACAGCCGGTATCAATTACTACATATACAGATAGAGAAATGCTTGATTTAATAGATATGGTTAATGAACTTGCATCTTATGCAATGTCTATGGTGGATACCTACGGGCTTTTGCATAAGGACAGATTATCTAAATATTTTTATTTGATGGACACAAATCTGGCACCGGAAATTGCAATCGGATATCATTCACATAACAATTTTCAACTGGCGTATGCAAATTGTATAGAAATATCTGCTATTAAAACAAACAGGGAAATTATTTTGGACGGAACACTATTTGGAATCGGAAAATCTGCTGGAAATTGCGGAAGCGAACTCCTTGCAATGTATTTAAATGAAAATTTAGAAAAAAAATATGATATATACGAATTGTCAGAATGCATCCAAAATACAATTTTGCCAATAAGAGAGGCATGTCCCTGGGGCTATTCGCTTCCTTATTATATTTCCGCACTCAATAAAACACATCCCATGTATACGAAATACCTGACCAACAAAAACACGCTTTACATCAAATCAATCAATAATATTTTAGAGATGCTTGATGAAGATAAAAAATTGTCATTCAATAAGCAGTACATTGAAGAATTGTACTTAAAATATCAAACTAAATATATTGATTATAAAAATACATATAAAGAACTGGCGCAGAATTTATCAGGTAAAAATTTGTTAATACTGGGACCCGGACGGTCTATTGTAAGAAAAAGGAGTGTATAGATAAATATATTAACGATAACAATCCCCTTATTATTTCAGTTAACCATTTGACCGATATCTATAAATTGGATTATGCCTTTATTTCTAATTCAAAACGCTATGAAAATTTCGGCGATAAGCTGCTGCACAGAAAAAAAGATACGAAAGTAATAATTACATCCAATATAACCCCTATAGATAACGGAGCGGATTATATCTTGAATTATGCAAAATTGATTAATGAAAAGTCGCTCGTACCCGACAATTCAATGAGTATGCTTCTTGATTTTTTTGTTAAAATCAAAATAAAAGATATTGCATTTGCCGGCTTTGACGGGTTTTCAGCACAAAATAAAAATAATTATTACGAAGACAGTGCAATTTTGTCAAAAGAAAGCGAAGATATTAAATTGTTTAATGAAACTATCACAAGGCAGTTAAAAACATATAGTAAAAAGCTAAAAATTAATTTCATTACAGATAGTGTTTATTTACAAAAAAGGGAAAAAGTTGAAGTATAAAGCTGTAATTTTTGATATCGATGGTACTTTACTTGATGGAAAAGAGGGCATATTGTCTTCCGTTGCCTCAACTATTAAATATTACAATTTGAAAAAATTAACTGATTCTGAATTATTGTCTTTTGTAGGTCCGCCTATACAAAATTCTTTTATGAAATTATATGGCGTTGACAAAATAACCGCACAAAAATATGCAGATTATTTCCGCTTAAAATATGCAAACGGGGATGTTTTCAGAGCAAAAGTTTACGATGAAATTTATAAACTGCTGGAATTATTAAAACAAAAAGAATATATACTATCCGTTGCAACTTATAAAAGACAGGACTATGCGGCAGATTTAGCAAAACACTTTAATTTTGATAAATATTTTGATTTTATTTTTGGTGCAGACAATGACAATAAATTAACAAAAAAAGATATTATAGAGATAGCTATTAAATCGTGTAACTGCAAGTCTAATGAAACGATTATGATTGGTGACAGCTGCCATGACGGACAGGCTGCAAATGAACTTGGAATTGATTTTATAGGAGTAACTTACGGATTTGGTTTTAAAAATAAGGATGATGTACTTCAATACAATCCTGTTTTAATTGCACAAAATGTAAATGAAATAATAGAATTTTTCAAATTAAACAATAAGCAAATTTAAAATAAGGAGAAAACAGAATGAAAAATGCCAAAACAACAAACAAGCGCAGAGCCGTTATAATATGGGGTCGCCGTAATTTAAGGAAAATAATCTGCCTAATAACATAATTCTCGCAGAACAAACTAACGGTGAAAATGCAGCCAATACCTTGAATTTTTTGATAACTCATAACTATGAAATTACATTTTTTGTAATAAACAGACCTCCAAAATTCAATAGAACTCATTGGGATTATAATCTTGACGGAATACCCGAAAAAGCCGTTTTAGACAAACGTGCCGAAGATATAAGGCATCGTTTTGAAAACTAAAAGCGAAAAACAAATAAAACTTTTATTTGTTTCCATATTGGATGACTAAAATATAATTGTAAAATGATATATAGGAGATGTAAAAATGTGTACAAATATTAATGAAAAAATTGTCAGTATAGCTAGCTTCGAATATTATAAAAACAAGGAAGAATCAAATGATTTATTTCAAAATTCTCCTCACATGTTCTTTTTAAGCTGTATTATGACTTCCGGATATTCAGAAAAAGCATTTAATTTGGGAAATCAACTAGCTGCTGATTACGGAGCGGATTTTAATTCTTTATATAATGCAGTAAAAAATAATGATGAAACTTTAGGCAAATACTTAAAAAAATTTTCATATCACAATAATGATAAGTATTTTAAAAGCGCTGTACGTAAAATTCACGATGATTACAAAGGGGATGTTTCAAAAATATGGAAAGAGTCAAAAAATTGTGCAGGTGTAATTTCCAAATGCCTGGAATTTGAGGGAGTATCTGTCAAAAAAGGGACAATGATAGCAAATCTTTTAATCAGAATTTGCGGGATAGATTTTGAAGATAAAAGTTCTTGTGATATATCTCCGGATGTTCATGTTAAACGTACAATGTGCAAACTCGGGCTGATTAAAAATGAAAAGAATTTGAAATACTCCAATATTGATAATTACGAAGTAATATATAAAGCACGGTCAATATATCCTGAATTCCCCGGCATCCTTGATTTTGTTTTTTGGCGAATAGGTTTTGAAGGTATATGCACAAATAATGTATGTTATTCGGGGAAAAAAGGAATATGTCCGTTTGCAGATTTTTGTTTGCAAAGAAATTAGGTTAAATTATATGCAGTTAATATAAAATCATTGTGAAGTGTTTTTATGGTATAGATACTTTAATTTTAAAGTGGCACAGAATTTTAATAAAACTGACCGATTAAATTAAAAATTTGGCATTAATACCAAATTTTGAAAGTATTGTTGCCCGAAATAATCATTTCATCTGTCACGAAAAATCATTTCATGTGTCCGTTTACATTAAAGTTCAGTTTTTCTCAAAGTTATGAAATGTAAATTGGAATTTCTATCTCAACAATGCTAAATCATTGCGGTTGAAAGTTGCTTGATGTTGTATTCTTAAAATAAACTAAACCTGATTTTATTTGGAAATAATATTACAAAAAATATTATTTAACGTAGCTGCTATTTACTAAAATCAAAGAATTTTTATAGTCCAATTGCCCAATTTTTTGTTGGACTATAAGCCAAACTTACAGGCTCAGTTATGCATACAAGCTCACAAGTTTCACATTTTCTCAACTGTTCGCTTTGTAACACCTTCGGCTTATCGTTATATTTTTCTCAGACATATTAATTATATATCATGCGGGCAATATTTCTTTTGTTAATTTCTGCTAAAATAAGGATTATGGATATTTTAGAAAAACAACGAAAATTCTTTAATACAGGTAAAACTAGAGATTTGAATTTTAAGCTTAATATTTTGAAAAACTTGAAAAAAGCTATCTTAAACAATACAGATGTAATCCTAGAAGCCTTAAAACAAGATTTGAACAAAAGCAGAAATGAGGCTTTTTTCTCTGAAATTTATCCTGTAATTGAAGAAATTAATCTTTTTATAAAAAACTTAAAAAAATGGGAAAAACCTAAAAAAGTAAAAACTCCTTTAATACTATTTTCTTCAAAAAGTTTTATTTATAATGAACCTTATGGTGTTGTTTTAATTATATCGCCTTGGAATTATCCCTTCCAGCTTCCAATTATGCCATTAATTGGGGCAATTGCAGCAGGAAATTGTGCAATTCTTAAACTCTCAGAATATTCTATTGCAACATCTGATGTTGTTGCTAAAATTTTAAAAGATGTTTTTGAAGAACAATATATTTGTCCTGTTTTAGGCAGGGCAGAAGCTGCTCAAAATTTATTAAAGGAAAATTTTGATTATATTTTTTATACAGGAAACAGCATTATTGGTAAAAAAGTTATGATGGCGGCAAGTGATAATTTAACACCTATAACTCTTGAATTAGGAGGAAAATCACCTTGCATTGTTGATAAAACTGCAAATGTTGATTTAAGTGCAAAAAGAATAGCCTCCGGTAAATTTTTAAATTCCGGTCAAACTTGTGTTGCACCTGACTTTATTCTTGTTCAAAAATCTGTTACAAATGAATTAAAAGAAAAATTAAAGAAATATATTGTTGAATTTTTTGGCGAAGAACCCTTAAAAAATGATAACTATCCAAGTATTATCAATGAAAGACATTTTAATAGATTAAATAATTTAATTCAAAAATCTAATATTATATATGGAGGTAAAACAGACTTTGAAACGTTAAAAATCGAACCTGCATTGATTAGTGCAAATTTTGATGATGAAGTTATGAAAGATGAAATTTTTGGTCCTTTGCTGCCTATTATAGAATATGAAAAAATAAATGAAGTTATCTTAAAGCTAAAAACTATGCCAAAACCGCTTGCACTATATTGTTTTACTCAGGATAAAATTTTTGAAAAAAATATTTTAAAAGAACTTTCCTTTGGCGGCGGCTGTATCAATGAAACAATGATGCACTTAATGAATTCTAATTTACCTTTTGGCGGAGTTGGATATAGCGGCATAGGTGCTTATCATGGAAAGGCATCTTATGACACATTTACTCATAAAAAGAGTATTTTAAGAAAATCCAATTTTCTTTATTTTCCTTATTATTCAATAATGACTAAAAGTAAAATAGATTTTGCAAAATTATTAAAAAAATAGAGGCTGGCCTAGAACAATAATTTCATGAGGGTAATGAAATATGTTCAAATACAGTAAGTTAAGCCTATACAAAATCAAAAAAAATATCTACTCTAGTGTCGCATTCTGCCGCCTACTGTCAGCTTTAGGCGGTGTGAAAATTGTAGGTGAAGCGGCTGATATTGTGGGTGATGCTGCGGACAGTATTAACTAAAACAAAAATTTTCTAAGTAAAATTTATTTTAGTGTTTTATTTATTTAATCAAAAAGAAAAAGACCTTTGCAAAGCATAAGTTATACACTCTGCAAAGGTAAGTAATGTTCAAGTGGTTTAAACATTAATAATAAGCTTATATTACTATATTTCTATCCAACTGTCTATTAGCCACATGGGTATAAATTTTAACAAAATGCTTGTTTAAATTTTTTGCATGCAGCAATTTTTATATTTTTTTCCGCTTCCGCAAGGGCATTTGTCATTTCTGCCTACATTTTCGTAGTTGATATTCTCTTTTTTTGCAGTTTCTGTTTTTTTGGATACCAAATTCATCATTTGTTCAAATATTTTAGAGGCATACAAAACACTTGCGGAGGAATATATCTTCTTTTCCGTTGAATCCGCTTTATAATAGTTTAGCAGCTCATCAAAACTATAATTTTTTTCTAAAATTTCATTTGTTCTGTCAACAAAATTTTTATACTTTGAAGCGACCCTTTTTATAATATTCGCCGGTACTTTATCATTTTCCAAAAAGCTTTTTATACAGTCCTTATAGCCTTGAACTGTTTTATAATCTTCTTCTTCATATACCTTGCAGAAGGTTTGATAAAAGGGAAGTACAAATAATCCTAATTCTTTATCATATATAATTCCTATATCGTAAGTTGAGGAGTGTGAAGAAAATCCTTCCAACGATTTTTCCATAAAATTAGAATATGAATTTTTAAAATCTGAAACTGTAAAATATCTGTTGTTTTCAACTTGCTTAATATTTTGGGTTATCTCTTCCTTTGAAGGTATTATATCTTCATCGCAATAAGTATTAAATAAGTTTATTAAGTTATCTGCATATTGATTTGTTGTAATTATTTCATCACTTTCAAAACATTTTTGGAATTTTTCTGAAAAATCTTTTACAAGACTTTCAATTTGTTCTGCTTTTTTAGGATTTTGTTCATAGGCACCCTCTGGCTTTTCAATAATTTTGGCAATTGCGTATTTATAAACTTCTTCTTTATTATAGCTTGGTATAACATTGGAAATTTCAAGAAGATAAAATTCCTCTTTCATTGGGAAAATTCTGCATACGGAAAATTGCCCAGGGGTTATTCCTCTATAATTATTCATTTTTACCAAAGACAATACTTTATACATTTTTTCATTTACTAGGTTATAAAATTCAAATCCGTTGCTTAAAACTCTTCTTATTTCAAAAACTGATGAAAATGAATTTTTTAAAGAATTTAAAATTTCCGTTTCTTCCTTTGATAAATCCGTATTCTTTTCTTCAAATAATTCAATTATTGTTTTTCGTTCTTTTTTAAGCCTTCTTTCAAAAATATAAGGAATTAAAAGAGCTTGAATTTTCGTTCTGTCTACATTTTTTGCTGAAATTGCAGTTAAATACTCATCAAAATCAGGTTTTACAAATTCATCAGACAGAACAAAATTCATTACTTTTGTGATTGTATTTGAAATTACGGATAATTTTTCAATTACTGACATGTTTAATCCCCTTTTATTTTTATGATAGCAGAATGTCTTGCCGTTTTGCCGTTTTCATTTCTATATGAAAAAAATATATCAGACATACAGCATGTGCAATAGCTGCATGTGTCTATATTTTCTACACCTGCATTAATCAGCTGGTTTTTATTTAACAATTTTAAATCTATTAAGTATTTATTATTTTTTTTCTCATAAATTTCTAAATTATTCTTATCAAAAACAAGTTTATTAAAGACATCCTCATCTGTTTCAAAACAGCACTTGCCGATTGCAGGTCCTATAAGTGCAATAATTTCAACGGGAGGTATATTTAATTCATTTTTAATTTTTTCGATTGTTTTTTTAGCTATTTCTAAAGCCGTACCCCGCCAGCCGGCATGTATCACCGCACCCGTATTATATTTAGGACTGTATAAAATTATTGGAACGCAGTCGGCAAAATTCATAAGAAGCAAAGAATTTTTAACATTTGAAATTAAAGCATCCGTATTATCATAAAAGTGTTTATTTTTGGTTACTACTTCAATATTACTGCTGTGAGTTTGTTTTGCTGTTGTTATTTCACTGCATGATAATTTATTTTTAAGAAATTCCCGGTTTTTTAAAGCTTCCTCTTCCAAATCCTTTTTATCCGCACATGTCAAAACGAAGTCACGTGTAGTAAAAAAGCAATCTGCTTCGGGTAATAAATCAGATTTTAGAATTTTTCTGCCGTAAAAATCATCAAAATAAAACATTAATTTTCAACCGTATTAAATATTCTGTCACCTGCATCACCAAGCCCCGGTTTTATATATCCGAAATCGTTTAAACAATTATCAATACTTGCGGTTATTATTTTAACATCAGGAAAAATTTCCCCTACTTTGTTTAAACCCTCTGGTGCGCTTATTAAATTTACAAATCGTATATTTTTTTGAGGAACTTTTTTGTTTGTAAAAAGCTTAATTGCATCAATTGCAGAATTTCCCGTTGCAAGCATAGGGTCTAATATCAGCACAATCTTATTTTTAGGATTTTCAAATTCAATAGGAATTTTATTATAGTACCAAACGGGGGTAAGTGTATCTTCATCTCTGTACATTCCTATATGTCTTACCTGTGCATATGGCATAATTTCGTTTGCAATATCAGAAAATATTAGCCCTGCTCTTAAAATAGGCGCAATTATAATTTCATTTTTTGAACTAAGCTTTTGAGCTTTACATTTTTCCAAGGGTGTTTCAATAATTGTATATTCCAACTCTAAATCTTTTGTTGCCTCATAAAAAAGTAAATAAGTTATTCTTCTTATTGCGTTTCTTAGCACTTCCGCACTTGTATCTTTATTTCTTATTATACTCAGGTTATGACAGCATAACGGGTGCTTAATAATACTTACATTCGGAAATTTATTCATCTTTTTCAACCTCTGAACTATTTTCTGATATATTATTTTCTTCTTTTATTTGATTTTTTTCGCTTAATTTATAAATTAAAACTGATTGGGCTGTATTTATAGCCCCGGTTTGCATAGCATAATTTTTAATTAATGAGCTTTGTTTTAAATACTCTTTATTATTAAGAATACCTGATAATTGTATAGTTCTTCCGATGCCGCCGTAAATATCAATCATAACATTAGCCACAAGCTTTTGCCCCTCCCAAAAATCTTGAACTCTATAAGATTGCACAGGAATTATATTTTCTTTATTCTCTATTCCTTCATAATAAGAAGGAATAAGTTCAAGAGAGGTTGAGCCGCCCAACCCATAAAATTCTATTGCCGCAGTTGCATATTTAGGTATTTTTACATCTTCCTTTGTAACCAAAAATGATACAAAAACCTTGTTGTCAAATATTTTTACATCTCTTACATATCCGATATTAATTCCCATTAAACGCACGGCAGAACCCTTTACAAGACCGTCTGCATCATCAAAAAATATATAATATGTATTTTGAACATTTTCTTTTATTGTTGTCTTGTATACGAAAAAAAATAAGCATAATGATAAAATCAAAAGCCATATAACAATTTCTATCAGCCAAATATATTTTTTCTTCATTACTATATTATAAAACAAATCGATTTTATTACAAAGCCCGCTTTTTATCATGTTTATTTATATAAATAATTCCGATTATACCTCCAATAATAAATAAAAATGCGGTAATATGTGCAATGTGGATATTGTTAATATTTAATACACTGTCAACTCTTATCAATTCAACAATAATTCTTGCAATTGAATACAAAATTATATAGCAGAAAAAGATTAAACCGTCTGTGCGTTTTTTGTATTTTACAAGTATTAAATAAAGGATTATAAGTATTATTATGCTTAAAAGAGATTCATACAGAAATGCCGGATGAAAATATTCTTCCGCTCTAAATTGCATTGGTCTTGATTTATAAGGAATATAAAGTTTCCAGGGTAAATCAGTAGGAAGCCCGAAAGCTTCCGAATTAAAGAAATTTCCCCATCTGCCTATTATTTGCCCCGTAACAATTCCAAAAGAATATACATCAGCATACCTTAGAAAATTTATTTTCTTTTTTTTCGCATAAATTAATCCTGCTATTATTCCTCCTATAATGGCACCTTGAATAGAAATACCCCCATGCCATACGGCGGGTATTTCAAGCGGAAATTTTATAAAGTACTTATAATCAAGAATTACATAATATAACCTTGCGCTTATAATCCCGCAAATTATAAGCATAAAAGATATATCACAAATTGTATCTGTTGATATATCAGGGTAATATCGTTTTTTTGTAAAAATAATAACAAAAATTCCTATTAAAATTGCAAAAGACATAATCAATCCATACCAATGGATATCTGTGTTTCCAAGGGTAAATGCAATAGCTCCGGGTGATTGAAACATAATTAGCCGTTTTCTTCCGATTCATTTTCGGAAGTTATTTCTTCCTCTATCTGTTTGTTTTTTTCCTGATTTTTTATATCATAAATATCCGTATATTCTTTGATTTTCTGATTTAATTCTTGGATTTTTGCATTTATTTGTTCCGTTTCAGGTGCATCTGCTTTTTTAACAAGATATTCATTGTAAGTTTCTACAACATCTGCTGCTTTATTATTAAAATCAGATATTTCTTCAAATGTTAATTCGGGAACATTTCCGTCCTCATCAGGTTCTTTTTCTATTATTTTATATGCTAATGCCTCTTTAGCAACTGCCATTGTATAGTAAGAATCATAAAAATCAGGTTTTAATTCAATAACTTTATTTATTTCTTCAATGGCGCCTTCATAATTTCCGATGTTATTATATGCTACGGCAAGATTATAGTGAGTTTGATATATTTCATTATCTAAATCCAAACTGGATTTTAGTCTGCATATTGCCGTTTCTGTATCACCTTTGTCTAAGTATAATTCAGCTTTATTATTTAATTCATGAATTGCCAAATTATTAATACAGGCGCTTGTTGTCACAGAAACAACCAGTATTAAAAATAGTAACAGCACTTTCTTCATAGAAATCCCCTATAAACTTTTTGTATTATAAGTTCAAAACAAAAATTTTGCAATATTTTTAAACAATAATACAACATTTATGTGAGTATTTACTTTAAAAACTGCAAAAAAAAACACAATTATATTAAATTTAATTGTGTTTTTTTTGAAAAAAGTATTAACCTTGATTTTCTTCTGAAGATTGTTCTTCTTGGTTTTGTTGTTCTTCTTGATTTTGCTCTTCCTGGTTCTGTTCTTCCTGATTATTCTGTTCTTCAGATTCAGATACTTCAACTTCTTCAGTTACCTGTACTTCTACTTGTTCCGGCTGTTGTTCTTCCTGATTTGCTTCATTATTCATACAAGCAGTCGTCGCAATAGAAACCATCAATATTGCACTTAATAATAATATTTTTTTCATAAAATATCCTCCTTTTTTGTAAATTATTATAAATACAAAATGAAAATTTTGCAATATTTTTTAATTATTATAAAATGTTAATGTGTAGTTTAAAAAGAGATTTTCATGAGCGATTCGGAAAAAATAGTTTCACTTAAAAATGCAAGAAATAAAGTTAAAGAAGCAAAAAAAGAGGAAGAAAAATCAAATGCGGCGGAACCGGTTTATTGCAGTTTTTGCGGTAGACCTAATACAATGGTAGCTAAAATGGTTCAGGGTCCCGGGGTTAATATTTGCTCCGAATGTACAATGATTGCCGTTCAATATCTTATTTTAGAAGATAAACTTCCCTCCGGCGAAGCCCAAAAAATTCTTGATATTTTTTGGAGTAAAATTAAATAATGACTGAATTGTCAAAACTTCAAATTAGAGCCAGGGTTCTTTCTGTTATTTCTGATATTAAGTCATTAAAAAATTTTAATGAAGAAGTTTTATCGGAGTATAAAAAAGAATTAATTCAAATTCAAAATAAAGAAGCTCTTTTTGATATCTTTCTAAAAGAATATATCAAAATGGAGGAATCAGAGTATATATTTTCTGCTTGCCTGTTAAAAAACCTTATTCCTGTAAATTATATTAATGATAAAGTTTTTAAATATTTAAGAGAAAATTCTTTATCAGACGATATTAAATATAAACTTGTGCAATTGTTAAGAATTGCAGGCGGCGAATGTAATTATGACGAATTGCCTTCTTATTTTGAAAATCCTGATGAAGTTCTTGATATTGAAACAAAAAAATTGTTGGAAAGTGCTGTTTTTAACCCTGAAGCAATGTTGGATTTCTTGGATTTTGTTTCTGCTGTATCAAAAAATGACAGAAATATCTTATTGCAATCTTTAAAACAGGATTATACGGGTGATGTTCTAGCTAATATTATTTATCCTATTTTATATTCAGATTTCGATGAAGATTTTATTTTGAAGGCTGTTGAAATTTTAAGTGAATCAAAATCATCTCTTGCAATTGCGCCTTTTAAATATTTGATAAAGGTAAGTGATAATAAAGATATTGTAAATGCCTGCGAAATTGGATTAAAAAAATTAAAACTTTCCGGTGCTACTGAAGAGAAAGCACAGGAATATTTTAAGAATATAACAAAAGATTCAACCCCTGCAGAGTTTTTTACAACAATTCCTGACGGCGGCGGAAATCAGGCATTATTAATATCAAGAGCTGGTAAAAATAAAAAATACCACTTGGCCGCTGTTGTTACAAATGATTTAGACGGGGTTATAGATTGTTTTGGATTTTATAATATTTCTCAGGAAGAATTAATAAAAGTTTTAGATAAATTTTATAAAACAGATGGAAAATACAAAGTCCCTTCGGAGTACGTAAAAACAAAATTGAAGGAAGCTTCCGCAATTACTATAAATTTAAAAAGAACTTTTCCCTATGAATTTATATGCTGGAGTGCATTGTTTAACGA
>JAJQHF010000201.1 GCA_021199975.1 Candidatus Gastranaerophilales bacterium | reverse complement strand
CGACAGAGCTACACCACATTACAAAGGTCTCGGTTAAAAATAGCAATAAAGCAAAAAAGAAGAGGATGGCAAAAATGCCATCCTCTTTTTGTTTGCTTTAGATGAGAAATTTTTTGTAGTCAATTGAAATTATTAGATATATTTCTTACCTTTGTTGATAAGGGTAAAGGCTTCAAAAGTATATATAAATATACCATAAGAAGTGGTTAATGGGTGTGAGATAAATAAGTTTTTAATTTCAGATAAAAATAACTTAAGCCTTAATTTTGTATTTTTGGGATCATTACGCAATTGCTGCTTTAAAATAAAAGCTTTATAATTATTTTCCTCCATTTTTATTTTTTTCTTTAAATCTTTTATTTCCTTTTTCTGTTTTATTTTTTCAATAAAAGAACTGTTATTCGCTGTATTTTCTAATCTGGTTATTTTAATATTATAAGCTTCTTTTCTTGCCGACATTTCTTCTTCACTGTAGTAATACTGTTCAAATTCTTTTGTTGTCATAATATCCTGCAGATAAATGCTATTTGTTTTATTTTGAGCTTCTTTCCTTGCTTTTTCTAGAGCAACATTTCCTTCAACGGAAGCTATATTATCTGCAATTGCTTCTTTCATTGTTTCTTTATCGTAATCTTTTATTTCCGGAATATCTTTTCCGGTTTCTTTCTGCCTGAATAAATTATATCTGTTTTCAATTGCAATTGTATATTCAAGCAATTCTTTTTCCTTCATTTTTCTCATTTTGAAAATCGAACGTTCTTGAGGAAGGTAAGCTTTATTTTCATCTATCATTTTATTAAGCTCGGAAAGAATGCTGCTTAATTCGTCTTCAAGCTCGGTTAGTCTTTTTTCATCTTGATTTTCAGGAGTTTTATATTTTAAATTATAATATTCTTCAAGTTTATCACCCAATTCATTACTGCCTGTAAACAAGTTTTTATTTGCGAAATTTGCATATTGTTCTGCCATTTTGTCAGGCATAACGGGAGAAGTCATTGTTGTATAATTTCCATTGTCATAGGATTTTATAATTGTAGTTTTTTCTCCTTCTTTTATCCTGTCAATTAAAATTTCTTTTACTAATTTATCTCTGTCCTCTTGAGGAAGGCTGTTTCTCAATATAGCTTCTTTTGCGTGATGAAGTTCATGTGATAAATCCACGTTGCAATTTCTGCAAATACCATCTTGCATACTCTCAGCATAGAATTTTACCGTATGATTGTCTGATATATAAGCAGCAATGTCGCTCTGGTTCCTCTTTTGCTTTTCTTCCGTATGTTTGATTTCAAAACTGTCATCAGGTTTTAGAACAAAAATTTCATCTTCATAATATATTTCAAGGGTTGGTCTTAGTTCTTGCGGTATGTCCATATTTTCGGAGTTTATAAGAAATGATTCGGAAATTTTGGTATAAAGTTCAATTTTTTCTTCTTCCGTTAGTTTTACGGGGTCTTTATTAAAATTAAGAATACCGGAATATATACAAGCTGTGGTAGATGCAGTTGTTGAAGCCGTAGTTGAGGCGGTTGTTGAAGCCGTGGTTGATTTCAGTTCAATAGGTATTGTCGTGTCTGTATTTTTTGAATAATTATTATAGGTATAGTTATAATTATAATTTGAATTTATTTTCATATATCCCTTTTCTTTTTTTCTTATAAGAATTGAAAATTTTTAAAATTGATATTTTATTAAAAAATATTAAGATATATTTATCTGCGTATTATAAAATATAGCCGGTTGTCTAATATACTAATAATTAGTTTATATTAGTATAGTTATATATTTTTGAAATATAGAAACCTGCGGAAAAAAGTAAGTCTAACAGTAATAAAGCACCGACGGGAATATTAATACGGATAAATTGTACTCCGAAGAAAAACCAGCTCTATAATAGGAATATATGCAAAATACCACTGACATTAATAACATAATATTACTTCATAATGCAATAGTTAATAATTGTAATGACATAGTTGCAATAAAAGACTTACATTTAAAATATATATTTGTAAATAATACTTTTTTGAAAAATTTTGGGTTTAATAGTATTTCAGAAGTAATAAATAAAAAACCCGATGAAATTTTCGGATTACAAAATTGCAGTATAATTGAAAAAATTTCAAAGGAAATAATTGAACAAAAAAAAGCTAAGTCTTTTTTGTTAAATTTTACTCAAAATCGGAATTTAAAAATTTTTAAGACTACAAGCTATCCGGTTATAAATAACGGTGAAGTCCAATCATTAATTTCTATAACAAGAGATGAAACTCAAGAAGAAATACTAAAACAAAAACTTGTTGATAAAGTATGTGTGACTAATTCATTATTGGATAATCTGCCAATGCTGGTTTATATGAAAGATAAAAACAATAATTATATAACTGGTTCAAAATATGCAAATAAATTTTTTCAAGAGGGTATAGATGTTTATGCGGGAAATGTCCGGATAAATATGAATGAAGCAATTGAAGTAATGAATTTTGAAGATAGTTATGTAATTAACAACAAAGCGGTTATTATAAGGGAAAAGTCTTGTAAATCAACAGACGGACAGGAACATTGGTACAAAATATATAAAGCACCGATTTTAGATATTAATAATGATGTGAACGGATTGGTTATAATATCTCAAAATATTGATGCTCAAAAACAGCTTGAACTCCAAAAAGAATTATTTCTTGCTACCTTGACTCATGATTTAAAAACTCCGCTGCAAGCGCAGATTAGCAGTTTGGAATTAATTTCGGGAGGAAGAGCAGGTGTTTTAAATGATGCACAAAAAGAAATACTGGATATGATTATTGAATCTTCAAATTTTATGAAGGAAATGCTTTACTCTATTTTATCTGTTTATAAGTATGAAAACGGAATGATGAAGCTGTATAAAGAATATTTTAATATTGAAAATCTTATTAAAAAATGCAGCAAAGAGGCTTTTCATCTTGCGCAGGAAAAAAAGATTGAAATTAAATATAATGAGTATGTTAAAAACAAAATGATATATGCGGATAAAAATCAGATAAGACGTGTTCTTGTGAATGTGCTTAATAATGCGGTAAATTACGCATATAAGAATACTAAAATATATATAGATTTGTGTGAAGATGAAGAGTATTTAATTGTAAAAATTAAAAATGCAAGTTCAAAAATTCCTTTGGCTGTAAGCGAGCATATTTTTGACAAATATGTATCCGGCTTGGATATGGATAAAAGGAGAGGGATTGGACTTGGATTGTATTTCTGTAAAAAAGTTACAGATGCACATGCAGGTAAAATATATTTAAACGGATATGAAAATAATAATGAATTTGTAATAGAATTGCCTAAAGGAAAAGTTGAAACAGCAGAAAATACATTAAAGTTTATCTGATATTGCAATTTATACCGTTTGTTTTGAGTTCGTCTTATAATAAGACATTGCTTGCAAGGAGAATTTGTTTATGTTATAAAAAAAGTACAGTAAAAAGCATTGCTTTTTGCAAGTTCAACGAATGGAAGTTTAAGACACTGAAAAAAAATATTAAATTGGCTCAATGCGCAGGATTTTGTTACGGAGTCAAAAGAGCGGTCGAAACAACAAAAAAAATAAAATTAGAAAATACATCGAAAAAAGTTTGGGTGGCGGGTGAACTTATACATAATTCTCACGTTATAAAAGAATTGGAGGAGTTAGGTATTCAAACCGTTGATAACCTTCCTGAAAACGAAACCGGAATTTGTATTGTAAGAAGCCATGGAATGGCACCTCAAAAAATAAAAGAAATAACCGATAAAGGTTTTGAATTGGTTGATTTGACCTGTTTAGACGTTAAAAAAGTTCAGCAAAAGGCAGTTTTGCTTGCTAAAGAAAATTATCTTGTGCTTATTTTGGGTAAGCCTGAACATCCGGAAGTTATTGCAATAAAGGCGAATGCAGAAATGTATTCCGATAATGTTTATGTAATTCCAGATATAAATTCATTGGAAAAAATTTTAGAAAAAATAAAAGAAATAAAACGTATAGGTGTAGTTATTCAAACTACGCAAAAAATAGAATTACTTCAATCCGTAGCAGAATATCTTATTCCTTATGCAACGGAGTTAAAAATTTTTAATACAATATGCAAGTCGACAGCAATGAGGCAGCAAGAGGCAAAAGAGCTGGCTAAGATTTCGGACTTAATGATAGTTGTCGGAAGCAAGCAGAGCGCTAATACCACGCACTTAGCAGAAATATTAGAAGATATAACAAAAACAATTCACATTGAAACTGCGGAG
>JAJQHF010000218.1 GCA_021199975.1 Candidatus Gastranaerophilales bacterium | reverse complement strand
CAATAGAAGATAAAAAACATCATTTAAAAAGGAATTTTACATTATAATTATGCTTTTTTTAATATTAATGATTTTAAAGTTGTTCTGAATATTTGGCTTTCCGCCCCGATTAAAGGTGATTTAGCCGTACATATAACGGAAAGATATTTATTTATATTTTCAATTTCCTTTTCTTTTAACAGTAATCTGAAATTTTCACGCATTAATCTTTTTATTCTGTTACGGACAACCGCACGTTTATGAATTTTTTTGCTCACAACAAAGCCTATTTTTGTCGGAACATTAAAGTCCGTTTTTTCTTTTCCGAAATATATACACATATTAGAATCTGCCGCTATATTTCTTTGTTTATATGTGGCAGTAAATGCAGAGTATTTTTTTAATCTGTATTTTTTTTGAAG
The DNA here is from genome assembly GCA_021199975.1 of Candidatus Gastranaerophilales bacterium. GTDB lineage: Bacteria > Cyanobacteriota > Vampirovibrionia > Gastranaerophilales > Gastranaerophilaceae > Avigastranaerophilus. Next base: position 3,868 of record JAJQHF010000218.1, on the reverse strand, counting down.
CATAAATTAAACCTGAAAAGGACTGATTAGCAGTCCTTTTTAATGTTTTAAAAAACAAAAGTTATAAAGTTTTTAATAGCTTTTAAGCTCTTTCTTTAGCGGTAATAGCTAATTTATGGCGGCCTTTTGCTCTTCTTCTGTTTATAACTTCCTGTCCGCCGGGTGTCGCCATACGAGCTCTGAAACCGCTGACATTTTGTCTTTTTCTCTTAGTGCCTTCAAGTGTGCGTCTCATTTTATTTCTCCTTGAATGTGTTGTTTTTCGTTATATCATATTAAATAAGACATAGAATAATGTCAATCATGAAAAAGAAAAAGGTTAATTATTATGAATAAAATAGGTTTTATCGGCGGCGGAAAAATGGCTTCTGCCATTATAAAAGGAATTATTAATTCAGGTTTATATAAAAATGAGGATATTTTTGTTTCTGATAAAAATGCAGATGCGCTTAAAATCTTAAAAGATAATTACAATATAAATACGGTTTCGTCTAATGTTGAGGTTGTTCAAAATGCAAAGGTAATTTTGTTTGCTGTTAAGCCGTTTGTTTTAAGAGATGTTTTAAATGAACTCAAATTGCATATAACAAAAGAGCATATTGTTCTGTCTATTGCGGCGGGAATTTCAATAAATACAATAGAAGAAATTATAGGGGAAGTTCCCGTTATAAGAATAATGCCGAATACTCCTGCTCTTGTTAATGAGGGAATGAGCGCAATATGCTGCGGACATTATACAAAAAAAGAACATACAAAGATTGCTTTGGATATATTTAAAAGTGTCGGCAAAGTTGTAGAATCGGAAGAAAAGTATATAGATATAATAACCGCTGTATCTGGCAGCAGCCCTGCTTTTTATTATTATATTATTAATGAAATTGCAAAAGCTGGAGAAAAATTAGGTCTTGATTATAAAACATGCCTTTTATTATCTGCTCAAACCGCTTACGGTTCGGCTAAAATGATTATGGATACAAATATAAGTCCCGAGCAGTTAATAATAAATGTTACTACACCGGGTGGCTGCACCGCAGTAGGAAATGATGTTTTAAAAGAAAATAAAATTTCCGATATTTTATATAAAACAATAGAAAAAACAAAAGAAAAAGCATTTGAATTGGGGAAAAATTAATTATGACAAAAAGAGCATTAATAAGCGTATGGAACAAAGATAAACTTGTTGAATTTGCACAGGAACTTACCACTAAATATAATTATGAAATTATTGCAACAGGTTCAACTTTTGATTTATTAAAGGAAAACAATATAAATGCCAAAGAAATAACAGAAATAACAGGAAAAAGACAGTTAATAAATGGTAAAGTAAAAACTCTTTATCCTGATGTTTTTGCGGGAATACTTGCAGATATATCAAATGAAAAGGAAAAATCTGATATAGAAAAGGAAAAGATAAGCCTTTTTGATATGGTTGTTGTTAATTTTTATCCTTTTGAAGAAGCCGTAAATAAAGAAGTTGAAGAAATTGAACTTACTAATACTATTGATATAGGCGGACCTTCAATGTTAAGAGCTGCCGCAAAAAACAATAAAAGAGTTCTGGCTGTATCTTCGCCTTCTCAATATAAAGAAGTTTTGGCTGATTTAGAAGAGCATAAAGGGGACTCTTCTTTAAAATTAAGACGTGAATTTGCGCTTAAAGTATTTGAAAAAACACTTGATTTTGATACAAAAATTCTTCACGAGTTATCAAACAGATATGAAGAAGATACTGATAATTATTTTTCTCTTAACTTAAAGAAAACAAAAAAGCTAAGATACGGGGAAAATCCGCATCAATCCGCAAATATTTATTATACGGATAATACAATAGATTATGAAGTTTTAAACGGTAAGGAACTTTCATATAATAATATTTTAGACTCCAGTGCATGCACAAATATTTTAAGTGAATTTTTTGATGTTAATGCGTGTGTCATTATTAAACATAATACACCATGCGGTGCTGCACTCGGTAAAAGCATAGAAGAAGCTTGGGAGAAGGCTCTTGACTGCGACCCATTGAGTGCTTTCGGAGGAATTGTCGGTTTTACTCAAACAGTAACTGAAAATCTTGCAAAAAAATTAACCGCTATGTTTTTGGAGGTTATCATATCTCCTGATTATACAGATGGAGCACTTGAAATTTTAAAGCAAAAGAAAAATTTAAGAGTTATAAAACTAAATACTTCTTTGGAAGAATATAAAAACTATTTATCACGTGAAATAAGAATAACTCCCTATGGAACTCTTGTTCAATCTTGTGATAAAGGAGAGCTTGATAAAGACAGCTTTAAAGTGGTTACAAAAACAAAACCGACAAGCGAAATGATTGAAGATATGATTTTCGCCTGGAAAATAGCAAAACATGCAAAATCAAATGCAATTGTAATAGCAAAAGATTTTAAAGCTATAGGAATAGGGCAGGGGCAGACAAGCAGGGTTGATGCATTTGAAATTGCATTAAACAGAGCCTGTGACGGGTCAAAAGATGCAGTAGCTGCATCAGATGGTTTTTTCCCCGCTATTGATAATATTCAATGCGCCGCTCAAGGACGAATTGCCGCTATAATTCAACCTGGCGGCAGTATAAAAGACGAAGATGTCATTAAAACTGCCGATAAATATAATATTGCTATGATAACCACGGGAATAAGACATTTCAGGCACTAATATGGAGCAAAATATTAATAAAAAAGTTATTAATACATTATCTTTAGGGCATTTCATAACTGATGCGTATTCGGGATTTTTAAACCCGATTATGCCGTTTATTGCCGTAAAAATAGGTATTTCCATGGCTGTTGCAACTGTTTTAATTTCAATTTCAAATTTAACATCTTCACTATCTCAGCCTTTTTTTGGTTATATCGCAGATAAATGGCAAAGAAGATTTTTTATTTTTTGGGGCATGATAATGGCTTCCGTATTTTTGTCTTTTCTCGGATTGGCTCACAATATATATACCTTAATTATTTGCTTGGTTTTAGGTCATATGGGGGTATCATTTTTTCATCCTCAGGCAACAAGCATAGTTTCAAATTATTCAAAATGTATGACAAACAGTAAAGATATAGGTATTTTTATTGCAACGGGAACTTTCGGTTTTGCCTTGGGACCTGCGGTTTCATCGGGAATTGCTCAATTGTGGGGGCTTGAAAAACTTCCTTTTGCTTGTTTTATAGGTATAATAACCGCTTTTATTTTATTGAAAAATGTACCCAAAATAAAAAATTCGGGAATTGAAAAACCTAAAGTTTCTTTAACAGGGGCATTATCTGAAATTTTTCATAACAAACCTGTATCCGTTCTTGTTGCCGCTTCAATTGTAAAATCTTTTGTTGTTTCTTCTTTCTCAATTATTCTCCCCTTTTATTGGAAATCTATAGGATATAACGTTTCAACAATAGGAATTATACTTTTAATGTTTATGCTTACGGGTGCATTCGGAGTTGTTTCAAGTTCTTTATTTGAAAAAAGAATAGGAATAAAAAATGTTTTTTATGTTTCTCTCATATCTGTTACACCTTTAGGTATAATATTTTATTGCTGCGGAGGAAAAGGATTAATCGGGCTGATTTCGTTTATATTAATCGGTTATGTAAGTTTTCTTGCAGTGCCTGTAAATATGGCATTGGCACAAAGATTAATGCCTGAATTTAAAAGTATGATTTCAGGTTTTATAGGTGGTTTCAGCTGGGGTGTTATCGGGCTTGTTCTTCCGTTAGTCAGCTTACTTGCCGAAAAAGCGGGAATTATGAATATTCTTTTGTTTATGACATTCATTCCCCTCATTTTTTCATACTTCATAAAATATCTGCCTGAATCTTCGGACAATATCAGATAATTATTTTGCTTCCTTTTTAAATAG
>JAJQHF010000182.1 GCA_021199975.1 Candidatus Gastranaerophilales bacterium | reverse complement strand
AAAATTCAAAAACAGCTCAATCTTTTGAAAAAAGATTTATTGAAAAATGAAAAATTGCTTTTTTATAACAAGGCAAAAATTGATGTTGAAATGGAAAACAAAATTGCAGAATTAACAAACGAGTACAATTTTCAAGTTTTAACCGTTCCGCATTTTAAGCTGCAATTTTATTCCAACATTTAAAATTTGTTATAAATCCTAATTAATGTACTTGTTTATGTTACACTGGCGAGGAGCAAAGCGATGAATCAATCCTGCTAATTGCATGTTTGTGGTATGCTTAAAAAAACAAAGGATGTTGTATGGAAGAAATCGCAAAAGTATCGCTGTTGAGTATGGATATAGAGGGAACTAATAAGGAAAAATTAAAATCGGTATTTCCTGAATGTTTTTTAGATGGCAAACTTGATATTGATAAACTTTTAAATCTTTGTGGGGAATATATAGATAACGACTTTGAAAAATACAAATTTGAATGGAAAGGAAAATCCAATTGTTATAAAATTGCAGGTAAACGCTCAACAGGTACGCTCCGCCCTTGTATTGAAGAAAGCGTGAATTTTGATACAACAAAGAATTTGTATATTGAAGGTGATAATCTTGAAGTTTTAAAACTTTTGCAATCGTCATATTTTAGAAAAATTAAAATGATATATATTGACCCACCCTATAACACAGGCAACGATTTTGTTTATGAAGATGATTATAAAGACCCGATTGAAAGATACAAAGAAGTAACAAGCCAAACAACAAAATCTAACCCCGAAACAATGGGCAGGTTTCATACGAATTGGCTTAATATGATGTACCCTCGTTTAAGACTAGCCACAAATCTTTTGAGAGATGACGGAGTTATTTTTATTTCGATTGATGATAATGAAGTAACAAACCTACGCAAACTTTGTGATGAAGTCTTTGGGGAAGAAAATTTTGTATGTCAATTTATATGGAAATCAAAATTAGGAAAAGTAGGAACAACCTCAACAATTTCTTCAACACACGAATACATTATTTGTTATGGAAAACAAGTTACAAATCTAAAATTTAAGATGATAGAAAAAGAAACTGATGGACGAAAAGAAAATTTAAGGCAATGGGGGCAGGCTGATAGACGAGAAGATAGACCATCAATGTTTTATCCTATAACAATAGATGGCGTTGAAGTTTTACCAATTAAAGAGGATGGAACAGAAGGAAGATGGCGTGTCGGTAAAGAAATGGCAGATGATTTACTTTCAAAAGGTATGTTAGAATTGTCTGTAAAAGATGGTAAATATAATATTTATCGTAATTTTGAACAAGGTACATCTATCATTCCGTATGACACAATGTTATTGGATAATATTGGAACTACTGCAAAAGGTGCATTATTACTAAAAGAATTAGAAATGAGTAAAACTTTTGATTATTCAAAGCCTATTGAATTAATTAAATTTTTTACTGACTTATGTACACAAAACAACGACATAATTCTTGACTTTTTCTCAGGGTCAGCCACAACCGCTCACGCTGTTATGGAGTTAAATGCAGAAGATGGCGGAAACAGACAGTTTATTTGCGTTCAATTACCTGAATTATGCGACGAAAAATCAGAAGCCTATAAGGCAGGTTACAAAAATATTTGCGAAATCGGCAAAGAACGCATCCGCCGTGCGGGCAAAAAACTAACAGAAAATGACGGACAGCTTTCTTTAGAAGAAAAGAAACCGCTTGACATTGGTTTTAAGGTTCTAAAACTGGACTCATCAAATCTTGTTCAATGGATTAGTACACCAACTGAAGATATAAAAGAAATTGCTCAAAGATTTGCATTAATGGACAAAACAATTAAGCCGGATCGCAGCGATTTGGATATAATATTTGAGGTTATGCTAAAACTCGGTATTCCTATAGATTATGCGGTTTTACCAATGAAAATAAATGATAAAAAAGCATATTCAATCGGTGAAGATTGTCTTGTTCTTGTATGCCTTGACTACGGTGAAGACGGAATAACGCCGGAAGATATCAAAGCAATGTGCGATTGTGCTCCGGCAAAAATAGTATCATCCGAACAGGCTTTTAAAGACAGCTCCGCTTTGTCAAATGCATATTATATTCTAAAAGACAAAGAAATAGAAATAAAACTTTTGTAAGGAGTAATTATGGAGAATCCTTGGAATTCGTATAGTATATGCATTTTTATTATTAATATTTTTATAGCTTTAGGTACTTGTGGTGCTGTTCTTATTTCATTAGGTTTATGGAAAAGAAAAGAAAAATTAGAAGGATGGTATTGGCTTTACCCAAATTATATTCGAGTACATATAGTTAACAAATCAAATCAAAATTGCATATTAGAAAAAGGAAGCTACCTATGGATAACAATGGGTAAAAATTCTGCGGAACTACAAACACATCCCTTGCAAGCGAATGAAATAGTTCCTGCCAATTTATCTTGTAATATTCATTATACAATAGATGATAATACTTATAAAGTGATGTCAAATGCCAATCAACAAGAATTATACTTATATACATTAAAAGGTACTTTGGTAAAATTAAAAATGGGAACGAAAGGCTCAGCTGTAAAGATAAAATTGGACGAAAAGGATGAAACTCAAATTTAAAAATCAGGAATTTCAAACAGAAGCGGTGAATGCAGTAGCAAATTTGTTTATAGGGCAGGAAAAATCAACCGCAACTTTTTCAATAGACAATAACGCAGGACAAATGCGCCTATTGCAAAACGATTTCGGGATAGGAAATAAAATCGAAATTGATAACAACAGTTTGATTTCAAACATGCACAAAGTCCAAAGGAGTCAAAAACTCCCGATTTCAAGAGATTACGAAAACCGTCAATATAGTATTGAAATGGAAACAGGAACAGGAAAAACTTATGTTTACACAAAAACTATACTTGAATTAAATAAAAGATACGGATTCGCAAAATTTATTGTTGTTGTGCCATCCGTTGCAATAAGAGAGGGTGTTTTTAAGTCATTGCAAATAACCGAAGAACACTTCAAAACCCTTTATGACGGCGTTCCTTACAGGTATTTTATCTATAATTCGTCAAAACTATCTGATGTCCGTGAGTTTGCCACATCAAGCAATATTGAAATTATGATTATAAATATTGACGCATTCAAAAAAGCCGAGAATATCATTAATCAAGAACAGGATAAACTCAACGGCGAAACCGCTATGCGGTATATTCAAGGCACAAACCCGATTGTTATAATTGACGAGCCGCAATCGGTTGATAATACGATAAAAGCTAAAGAAGCAATCCAATCCTTAAACCCGCTTGCAGTCTTAAGATACAGTGCAACCCACAGAGAAAAAATAAATCTTCTTTACCGCTTGACTCCCGTTGATGCTTATCAAATGGGCTTAGTAAAGCAGATTTGCGTTTCTTCAAATTCAGTTGCAAATGATTTTAACAAACCGTATATTTACTTAAAATCTGTTTCAAAAGAAAACGGGTTTTCTGCAAAAATCGAAATGGATGTCCAAAATAAAACAGGTAAAGTCGAGCGAAAAACCGTAACAGTCCGCCCGAATGATGATTTATATATTTTATCAGGCGAAAGAGAATTGTACGAAGGCTATGCCGTTGAAGGAATTGATTGCACAAAAAATTTTGAGTGTATTGAATTTACAAATTCTGACAAATTGAAATTAGGTAAAACAATCGGCGGGATTGATGAGAATGTTATCAAACGTGCTCAAATTTACCGCACAATAGAAACCCACCTTGATAAAGAACTCAGATATTTTGAAAAAGGAATAAAGGTTTTATCACTGTTCTTCATTGATGAGGTTAAAAAATACAGAACTGAAACGGGCGAAAAGGGCATTTACGCTCAAATGTTTGAGGAATGTTACAGCGAGCTCATAAGCAAAGAAAAATACGCTATTTTAAAAACATATTTTAATTGCGATGTTGAAAAAGCCCACAACGGCTATTTTTCACAAGATAAAAAAGGCATTTACAAAAATACAAAAGGCGACACACTTGCAGATGATGATACATATAACACAATTATGAGAGATAAAGAGTATTTGTTGTCTTTTGAATGTCCTATGCGGTTTATTTTTTCGCATTCCGCCCTAAAAGAGGGGTGGGACAATCCGAATGTTTTTCAAGTTTGTACGTTGATTGAGCAGAAATCAACATTCACTTGCAGACAAAAAGTCGGCAGGGGCTTAAGATTATGCGTAAATCAAGAGGGCGAGCGGATAGAAGACAGGAATATCAATGTTTTACACGTTATGGCGAATGAGAGTTTTGCAGAGTTTGCCGAAACGCTCCAAAAAGAAATTGAAGAT
>JAJQHF010000116.1 GCA_021199975.1 Candidatus Gastranaerophilales bacterium | reverse complement strand
AAATATGCACAATATATTGTTCATAATCAGATAGATACAAATATAAGAATAAAATCATTAGACAGCCCGAATTTACTTAACAATCCGTTGTCAAAAGAATTGATAAATTCAATTGATAAATATCTAAATCCTAAATCGGATGAAGAATTACTTATGTTTATTCAAGCGTTGCAGGAAGCTGATTACGAAACTGCAAATAACTTCTTTGATGTATTAGAAGCCGAGGATATTGGTGTTAATATAAAAGATCCGTACTATTATGTTGAACTTTATAAAGCAGATAACAGCAATGTAACAAAAGCTTTTTCCGATATTATTTCTACCTCTGTTATATATTCAAATATGAATACGTCGGGTGAAGATGAAGAAAGTACACCGGAAGAAATATACAGGGATTTATATGTAAAACTTAGTGAAATGGATGTACAAAAATATATTAATGAATTTAAGGCGGAAGCTTTTCAAAAATATCAGGTTCGTCAGGCTTTCCCTCAGCCTGTAGTTATTTCTGATTGTTTGTTGACGGAAAAAGTTTATGAAATGCTGGAAGTATTTGAAAACTCTTCCAATGAAATAGAAAGTGATAATTTATGCTTGGATGTTTTACATAAATATTCACAAATAAAAAATGTATATAGTAAAGAAACTTTTTATCAAGATTTACTCTCCGGTTCGGATGTTAAAATTACGAATGAAAATAGTGAAGTAATTGATGAATTTAAGAAGCTGCTTGAAGATTTGTATGCTGCTTCAAATGGAGATAATTCTCTTGTTGATGTAAATGAACAAGCTAAATTATTAATTTCTTCTCTTAATACGGACAATAAAATTATTGATGGAAAAACAGCCGGAACTGCTTTAAAAAATATTTTGAATATATTTGACGAATTTGAAAGAACAGGTGTAAATGAAGACAGGTTTATTCAACTTAAAAAAGAGGAAATTAATCAAATTAATTCAAATGTAAGGTTGATGGTTAATTCAAATGTTGACCCTAAGTACAGAAATGATGCTGTAAAATTGATATATGAATATATTAATTTGTATAAAAATCAAGCAGATGAAGAAAAATTAACAGAAAAAGCATCAGAAATTGCAGGATTGTTCTTAGAAAAACATATAGTGAAAAACCCTGCTGCTTTGTTAAATGAGTGTGTAAAATTATTGTTTGAAGGAAAATCTTCTTCTGATGAATATATGGTATTACGTGCATATTTAGAGGAAGCTCTGAAAACTGCTCAGCAGACAAAAATACAATATAAGCTGGTAAAAAATCAGCATGAAGGAATAGGTTCTAAAACAAAAGAACTGCTGCCGTTATTTAAGGTTAATTTGTCTGACGGTTCGGAAGCCAGTATGGATAGTGAATATGGCATGCTTTATTTAATGGAAAAGTTAAAAAATGAAAATGATAATTATGCTATTATGAATTTGTTTTTAGATCAATCAGGATTATCAAAGCGGGCATTGCGTGCATTAATTAATAATTATGACATTGAAAGCTCACAAAGTCTGTTTGATACAGAAACAGAAAAAATAAAAACAAATATTAAAGATTTAAATAATTTAATATCTGTTGTTGAGTTGTATAACAGGATAAATAATGTTAGTTATAAATCATTAAAAAACTCAATAAACGGTTTGAATAATTTTCTTATACGCAGATTGAAAGATTATAAAAATGTGCCCGTTTATGATAATTATATCAAATATTTAAGTTCCTTAATTTATACAGATGAGTCATGTAATTATACTCCCGAAATGATGAATACATTGACTAATCAAATTGAAATTGATGCATTTGGTTATATTTCAGATACGGTAAATAACCAAATTAAATATTTGCAAGAGGTTTCCGAAATACTGAATGAAAGAACAGAAATGATAAATTCAATAAGAGTTCCCGTTAATAGTGAGGAATATGATTTAAGATGTGAATTTCTTAATAAATATGCGGATTTGCAATCATATATTTCTCAAAAAAATAAAGAAATTATGGAAACGTCAAATAACTGCACAAATTTAGGTGCTGAAAAAATTTATGCAGGTTGAAAATACAGGCATGTATATAGTAATATGTAATAAGACGTTTATATTGAATTAAGCACACAAAATATGCAATTAGATTGGATTGAAAATCGGTATGAAAAAAAAGTTTATATATTTTCTAATTTCTTTAATGATTATATCTGCACTTCCTTCTTATGCAGTGAATGTCGGTACTTATAAGACAGAAACCGAATATGGGCTTCTAGATGGGTTTAAATTTAATTGGAAACGTAAAGATAAAAGCATTCCTTTTATAGAACCTCGTGAAGAATCTTCGGCTCGTGATAAAGAAAAAGAATTAAAAAATTATAATGAGTCCGAATATGAAAGAACAAGATATATGTATGACGGAAAAGCTATAATATAAAAGGTTATATAGTCTTGTGTAACAATAATATTTTTAATGCAGAAATAAAAAAGAGAAACAAATTTGTTTCTCTTTTTTTGTATCTTTATTTACGCTGTTACAGAATATTTGAAGTAACTGTAAAGTGGAATCTGCAAGTTCTTCTATCGTTATAACCTGCATAATCTATAGGACGTTTGCCAATCGGGAAGCCCCAATACATGTTAGCAGAAATATACTTTGTTAATTTAACAACAAGTCCGGGACCTGCACCCATTAAATAATCACCATGTGAATCTTTACCGGTATAATAATCTCTTGCAAATCTGTTACCATACCAGCCGAAATCATAGAAACCGGCTAATTGTATGCTGTCACTGATAAATCCGTATTTTTCAGGTAATATTGCTTTTAATCCCGGAATAGGCATTCTGTATTCAACACTTGCTGTCATACCGTAGTCGCCGAGTCCGAAACCTTCATCATAACCTCTAACAGAAGCAATACCGCCGACCTGCATTTGTTCCGATGCATATAAATGTCTGTTTGCATACTGACCGTTTACCTGTAAAATTATCAAATTATTCTTAGGTAATACTTGTAAACGTGCAGCACTCGCATTTAATTTTAAGAAGTTGTTGCTTGAATAACTCCTATCTTTATTGTAATCAGAAGCATCTATAGGTATACCGCCTGAAATTCCGCCGTTAAACAACCATCTGCCGTAAAAATCATCTTTAACATCAGTTAAACTGCCTCTAAGTACTCTGGATCTGTATTCACTTAAAGTATAACCGCCGAAGCCTGTAGTTTCTGTATTACGAAGGTCTAATGTGATATCACCGTATAATCTGTAATCGTCGCCTTCTGCTAATCTTCTTGATACACCTATGAATACATCATGTGATTGACCTTTAATATTATAATCCTTAAGCTGATTATAACGCCCATTCCCAAGCCTTACTTTTGAATAAGAATAACCGACATTCAATCTTGTATCATTTTTTGCAATAGGCAATGAATACATACCGCCGACACCTAATGAACGATGGGATAAAGCTAAAGTACCCATTAAAGTATCACCATGTCCTGTTACATCGTGTAAACCTGCATATAAAACTCCTCTTTGCGTACCGATTGCATCACGCCCCTGATTATCATATCTTAAATCTAAGTTAAGCGGAAATCTGTCTTTTACATCTAAAGTAACATCAGAATATTCTTCAGATTCTTCGTTATCTGCAAAAGCAACAGAACCCTTCATATATTCTTCTGTATTCATTTCTGTTAAAGCGTTACGAACATCTTTAACGTTTAATACTTTTCCCGGTTCAATATTATTATCTATTAGATAATGTTTATTTAAGTAAGAAGATCTTTCCCATTTTCCGGGGTTAATTTCAATATTTCCGTACTTTCCTTCTAAAATTTTAATTTCAACTTCGCCGTCTTTAACTTTTTGGGGAGGAAGGTATGCTATTGTTGAAACATAGCCTTTTTGCTGATAATAATCTGTAATTTCATTAGCCGATACAATTAAATCGTTAATTGTAACATCCTGCCCGATTTTAAAATCTACTAATCTCATTAATACGTAGGTAGGAAATGCCGTGTTTCCGGTAATATTAATTTTCTTTAATTTAAAAGAAACTTGTTCCGTATTAAGAAGAGCCATTTCCTGACGAACTTTTTCTTCGATAACGGCAGGATCCTGAGTTGCTTCATATTTTTGTTTTTCTTGGTATTGCCTTCCCTGTATAAAGTTTGAGTTATCAATCAAACCCGGCTCATAACCTTGTTGTTGAAACACGCCATTTGAATCAAAACCAACAGGATCTGCAAAAGCGCATGCACCGATTAATGAAAAGGCACAAATTAAGGATGTGTTTAAAAGTATTTTTTTCATTGTTCCACTCTCTATATAAATTTTATATTTTATACTAT
>JAJQHF010000192.1 GCA_021199975.1 Candidatus Gastranaerophilales bacterium | reverse complement strand
ATATATAATGAAACTTCTGATTTATTGAATTTTAAATCCCGCATTGAAAGAATTATAAATCCGGAGCTTGACCCTTATGAGCTTTGTGTGGATATTCAGAAAAAAATAAAAGACAAACGGCAGAAAATTTCACAGGTAAAAAGTTTAATTGATGAAACGTCAGAAGATTCAAGGGCTATACTTAATGAGGAAATCTCAAAACATATAAATGAACTTGAAGATTTAAAGAAAAAACTTGCAAAAGTAATAAATCCTGATATTATGGAGCAAAAATTGGGCGAACAAAAGTTAACTCTTGCAATTTCAGAGGAATTAATAGATATTCTTGATAGTAACAACGAATATAATATGCTCTCTCAAATAGTTTTAATAAGACAAAATTTAACCGAAAGTTTAGGTTATATAATTCCGAAAATAAATATAGAGATTGATGATTCTTTAGCGGAAAATGAATTTTCCGTAAAAGTAAGAGGAATTTCCGTAATAAATGCACAAGCATATACATCTCATACAATGTTTTTTGAGAATGAATTAAAAATTGAAAAACTGCCTGCCGATACATATAAAGGTAAAGATTTATTAACGGGATTAAATACTGTTTGGATTGATGAAGAAAAAGCCAAAGATTTTTGGGCAAAAGGTATGGATACAACCGATTATATTGCAAGAATAATTGAATATGCGGTAACTAAATATATTGATGATATATTTGATTATTCGGATATAAACCGTTATATTGAAATTGTCGGAAACCAAAATCTTTATTTAATTGAAAATATTATTCCCGATTACATGTCTGTTGCTGAATTAAAGTATATTCTTTCAAATTTAATAAAAGAAAAAGTTTCCATAAAAGATATAGTTTATATTCTTGAAAAAATTAATGACTTTGCGGATGAAACAGATAAAGAAGAGCTTCTTGAAAGAATAAGAATATCTCTTTCAAGGCAGATAAGCAAATCTTTATGTAATGAAAAGGATAATGTAATATATGCTTATGAGCTCTCAAATGAAAGTATTAAGGCTTTTATAGGAAATAAAACTTCGGATGATGAAGTTATCAGAATTGAAAGTAAAAAGATTAAAGAATTAACTAAAAATATAGAAGAAAAAACCGCTGAATTTTCACAGTCAGGAAAAGAAATCATTCTAATTGCGCCTATGAAATTACGGCATATTGTCTATTTAGTGCTTTCTCAAATAATACAAAATATAAGAGTAATATCCCGCGAAGAGTTACTGTTTGAATATCCTTTGCAAATAATAGATGTTATATAATTTTATTTTATTGCCTTTTTTAAATTAATCATTAAAAGTTAATTGGGCATTCTGACGGCTGTGATGAGACAGCTGTAGAATGCGGAACCGAATTAGATAAGGTATGTATAATTTTCTCTTATTAACCAACTTTACATAAGTTTACATTTTTAATTAAAAAATTAAAGTTATGTTGAATACCTGCCGATAAATAAAAATGAGTAACAATTAAAACCAAGGAGAAAAAGAATGGGCTTAGCGGCATCACAAGCAAGATTTTTAGGTATAACGGCAAGGAAATCTAATATAGAATATGAAGGTCAGCAGGTTAACCAACAGCGTACCGCATTAGCAGAAGAAGTTAACTCTTTATATACTCAACTGTTATCTTTAAGCGTTCCTACTGCGCCTGATACAACTGATTATTACGAAACAAATTATTCTTTTTCTATAGACAATACCGAAGATTATGACGGTGACTATATTATTAAAAGTTATTATCAAAATGATGACGGAACTTATTATTTGAATACTGAAAGAACATATACTAAAAATGTTGCATCAGGAACCGTTTTACAAAATGCAAGTATTACATCTTCAACTTCAACGGATGATGACGGAAATGAAACTAAAACATATACATTAAATACTACAGATGCTTCTTATACATTAGCGGAAGCGGCAAACAGTTCAAGTATGATTTCTTTAATAAATTCAACATACGGTGACGGAACTATATCTACTGATGATTCTATGTATTATTATCAGGATTCTGAAGGTATAACTCATTATATTTCAGCTTCTGCTGTTCAAAATTATAAAGAAGGAAATTCTTTATCATCTTATATCAGTACAAATTCCGAAGTAACTGAAAGTGTAGTATTCTCAAATGCAGATATAACTTTTGATTCTAATAACAGATTTTCTTCTATTAGTGCAACTGACCCTGCAACAGGCTCAACATTAATCAGCGGTGCAGAGGTATCTACAACAAGAACCTACGATTCTGACGGTTATGATGCAGCTTTAAGAGATTATACAATGAGCAAAGATGAATATGATAAAAAAGTTGCTGATTTAAATGCTCAAACAGAAACTTTACAGAATGAAGATAAAATTCTTGAATTGAGATTAGACCAGGTTGATACGGAACAAAACGAACTTCAAACAGAATTAGAAGCCGTTAAAGCCGTACTTGATAAAAACATTGAAAATACGTTCAATACCTTCTCATAAAGTGTAAAGCATTTCGCTGTAATCCTACAGCGGAATGTACAAAAAATGTAAACATCAAAATAAACGGATATTAAAAAGCAAACTAAAATAAACATGCAGGAAAGTAAGAGATGAGTTATAAAAATGACAGTTATTTGGTAATATCGAATAAATACGGCGGATTAAGCAGTGATGCCAGTGCCATGTTATTTGAAACATACGACTTATTGAGAGATATAACGGTAAGCGGAAGTTCATCTGACGGCGCAGGTTTCGGTACGGCAGGAAGCTTTTTATGGAAGTTGGCAAGTATGATTGCCCCCAGCTCGTTTATGTCTACAATGGGCGGCGGAACTTCAATAAATATCCCCGGTACTTCATATTGGACTTCAGCAAGTTCTACAAGCAATACAAATTCTTCGTTCGGACTCAGCTCACTATCTTCATATTTAGGATTTACGGGCGGTGCAAGTTCAATAATTCAAGGGTTTGGTACTTCTTCTGAAACAGGTTATCTCACTGGCGGTGCTTCTTCTTTAACTTCAGTATCTGAAATTGCGGGTTCGACAGGTATTAATGCACTTACCTATACAGCAGGTTTGGCTTCCGGTTTCGGCTTCGGTGACAGCTTTTTACTTCCTGCCGCAGGTGTTGTATCAGGTTTCGGCGGTATTTTACAGGCAATGTCACCTTACTTGGGAACATTCGGTTTAAGTACAACTTTAGTCGGAAACTTGCTGCAAGGCTGCTCAAGTGCGCCTTTAGCGGCTTATCAGAAAGTTTCAAGCAGTATTTTAAATAATGCCGACGTTATTTTAGAAAATAAAATTAAAAATATAGAAACTGTCGTAAAAATGCTGGACGCTCAAAACGATGTCGTTAAGAAGATGTTAAAAGATGATATGGACGGCATGTCTGATAAGATTCAGGATTTAAGTTAATAATAATATACTTCCTTTTCTTTATACAAAAAAGCCCTTTTTAAGGGCTTTTTCCTTTATTCTTTTCTTTCTGTTTCTTCTTCTCTTTCCGCTTCTGAACGTCCTATTTTTATAAGAACAAAAGAACCAAAATCTCTTATTGAATTTTTTCCCGGGTATATATTCATTTCTTTTGTATTTGCTTTTACTAAATTAAAGAATACATCAGGTTCTTTAAATCTTTCATCATCAATTTCCCACCAGCCTCTAACAGGTATACCCAATTCATGCATGAAAGCATAAGGACGTTTAACAAAAATTTCCGCATCAAAATTATTATATCTATCCCAATTAAATGTACTTACGTTTATTTCAGGTGATTCATTATAATAATGATGTTTTAACGGTAAATCTTTTCTTATACCAGCAAATACAACAGGTTTTTCATCTAAATTTAAACGTTCCAAATCATACTTTATTGAATTTGCAAATTTAACATCATTATTAAATTTCAGGTTTTCCGTATAAAAAATTTGATTAAACTCTTTTGTTTGATATAGAACAATTAAAGATACAAATACAAAAAATATGTTTAGTAATTTTGTATTATTCTTGCAAAGATTGTATAAAAGAATAAATGTAACTCCTTCCGTTATACAAAATGAAGTATAAACTCTGTAATACCATTCAAAATTTCCCGTTAATAAAAAAGCGCTGAACGGAATAATCATAAGAAGAATACCATATATAAAAATTTTTATATTCTTATTTTTTATTGAATAAAAACAAATTATTAAAAATAAGGCAATAAGGCTTAATAACAGCATTACGGAACCAAAATCGTAGTTTAAAGTTTGAGAAAAAACAGTTATAAGATTTTTTAAACTGTGACAGAAAGAATGATAAAATCTTGGCAGTGAATTTAAATCATATCTGAAAACATCATCAATATGTAAATATCGGAACCTGAAAAACATTTCAACTATTAATA
>JAJQHF010000104.1 GCA_021199975.1 Candidatus Gastranaerophilales bacterium | reverse complement strand
GGTTCATTCCGTCCTTTTTTTTATTATATTTTTTAACATAAGTTGTAAAATAAAATCCTTGTGTTATTATAGTAACAAAAGAATATTTTTTAAGAATATTTGTTTAATTAGTCGAAATAACACAATTTAAGTAAATTGCAAGAGAGGCAGTAATATTCGCTTTTGGATAATCGCATGTTCTGTTGCAAAAATTATGGCGAAACAGCTTAATTAATTGTGTAGTATATAGAGACAGCCCGTTAAGAAGGATATAAATATGAAAAAGAAAACGACGAAAGAAAAAGATATATTTGAGCAGCACGCAAAAATAAGATTAAAAGCTTACAAAAAGAAAAAAAGAAAAGCTTATCAAAAAAAGAGGGTTATTATACCTTTAATTATAGTAGCAATTTTGTTTTGTTGTTTGGTTTTTTCCTTTTTCAATTCATTAAAATATCAAACTACTGATGATGCGTTTGTTGAAGGAAGGTTAATTTCTATTGCGCCAAAAGTATCGGGACAAATTATCAGTCTGCTTGTTGATGATAATGATTTTGTTAAAAAAGGTGAACTTATTGCACAAATAGACCCGAGAGATTACGAAAATAAAGTAAAAGAGCTTGAAGGTGCTTTAAGAATGGCAAAAGCAAACAAAGATGTTTCCGAAAATGATATTGAAAAATCGGAAGCGGATTTGTCTCATTCAGAAAAAAACTTATCATCCGCAAAGTATAAATTGGAGTTTGCTGAAAAAGATTTTGACAGATATTCAAAACTAAAAAAAGAAGGCATCTGCACAAAACAAGAATATGATGCAAGCAAAACAAAATTGGATGTGGCAAAAGAAGAATATAATCAAGCAAAGGACAGACAAAACGCAATGAATGCTTCTTTAAAATCTGTTACTTCAAAAAATGAAGCAGCTTCGGCAAACATTGAAAAGATAGAAGCAGAACTGGAGCAGGCGAAACTTTTACTTTCTTATACGGAAATTTATGCTCCTTGTGACGGTAATGTTTCATCAAGAAGTGTTGAAGAAGGCAATTATGTTAATATAGGACAGCCTTTAATGGCAATTGTTTCGCCAGAAGTGTGGGTTGTCGCAAATTATAAAGAAACACAGCTTGCGCATATGAAAAAAAATCAGGATGTAATCATTAAGATTGATACCTTCGGAGGAAAAAAATTCAAAGGCAAGGTTGACAGCATTCAAAGAAGTTCCGGTGCAAAAGCAAGTTTATTTCCGCCTGAAAACGCAGTAGGAAGCTATGTAAAAGTTGTACAAAGAATTCCTGTTAAAATTAAATTCAGTGAAGATTATTCGGACTATAATATTACACCCGGAATGTCAGTAATACCAAAGGTTAAGATAAGATAATGGAACAAGCGGCAGAAGAAAGAAAAACGCCGTTATGGCTTTTATCGATTATTGTTACATTGCCGACATTTTTTGCATTTCTTGCAACAAGTGCGACAAATGTTGCGCTTCCTCATATTGCAGGTTCATTTGGTTCAACTAATGATGAAGCGAAGTGGGTTGTAACAAGTTATATGGTCGCAAACGGTATATTTTTACCGTTAACGGGGTGGCTTGAAAGGAAATTGGCTCGTTTGAATTTTCTAAAAGTTTTTATAACTTTGTTTACTTTAGGTTCAATTGTCTGTGCATTAGCACCTAATTTAGTAACTTTGATTTTAGGCAGGGTTATACAAGGTATCGGAGGCGGAGTTTTAATGCCTTTATCTCAGTCAATTTTACTGCAGGAATTTCCTAAAGACAGAAAAGGCGATGCTATGGCAATTTTCATATTCGCCATAATGGTATCTTCAATAATGGGCCCTACCGTTGGAGGTTTATTGGTAGATAATTTTTCATGGCAGTGGATTTTTATCATTAATATACCGATTGGTATTTTTTCACTTATTGTTATTCCTTTAACCGTATGTGATACGGAAAAAGAGAGAGGAAAAGAAAAAGTTGATTATATGGGACTTTTATTCTTAATCTTTTGGCTGTTTTCGATGCAGGTTGTATTGGATAAAGGCCAGCAATACGGATGGTTTGACTGCACATGGATATGCTGGTTGAGTTTATTCTCATTAACTTGTATGTTCATGTTTGTTATTTGGGAAATTGAGATTAAAAATCCCATTGTAAATTTACGGGTGTTTAAAGATTTAAATTTTCTTGTGGGAACTGTTTTAGGAACACTTGTAAATGTTATGGTGTGTGTAACCGTTATTTTAATTCCTCAATTCTTTCAAGGTGTAATGCATTATACGGCTTCTCAAACAGGATTATCTTTAAGTACAAGAGTTATATCGGTTCTGCCGTTGTTATTCATCGGCAAATTATGCAAAATGTATGATGTAAGAGCAATAATTGCCGTCGGATTTGCTTTAATAGGAGCTTCAATTGCATTATGCACAAACTTGAATTTAGAATCTCCGCCGACTGCCATAGTTTTATCAAATATTTTATTCGGATTTGGTTCTGTTTTTGCATTGGTGCCTGTTTCTGCTTTAGCTCTCGGCACTTTAGATAAAAATCAAATAGCAAATGCAGCAGGTATTCACAGTTTGACAAAATGCGTTGCAGGTTCTGTCTTTACATCATTGGCTTCAAGTTTTGCAATAAGTTTTGCGCAGGTTCATCAAACTCATTTATTAAAAAATATGATAGTATATAATCCTTCATTTACCGCACATTTTGCGGCACTTAAATCAGCATTAATTCATTATAATACGGCAGGGGTTGCGGCTCATAAAGCGAATGCGCTTTTATACAATCAAATGCTGGTGCAGACAAAAATCTATGCTCTGGTTGATTTATTCCAAATTGCGGCACTCGTAACATTTATTGCAATACCTCTGGTTATATTTTTTAAAGTAAAGCCTGCAGCAAAGTGAGGGTTTTTTACACAATAATACATGGAAATTTTAGGAAGTGAAACATGAAAAAATTAATAACGTTATTTTGTATTATATCAATATTTTTAAGTACTAATTCTTTAGCCTTTGCGAAGGTAAAGAAAACGGAAATTAATAAGTATGAATACATAAATATGCCTTTTTGGCAAAAATATAATGATAAAATTCTTATAAATCATTTAGATACTATTTATAAAAATAACTATGATTTAAAAATTGCGGCATATAATATAGAAGAAAGCGATAAAATAGTCAAATTATCATTATCGGAGGAGCTTCCTCACATAGCTTTTGACGGATATATAGGCAGAACCCTTACCGCCTCTGATGAAAAATTCGGGAGTGTTTTAATTCCTGATTACGCTCAATATCATTATTTATTACCTTTGACTTTAAATTATGAGGTAGATTTATGGGGTAAAAACAGGCTTAGAACAAAAGGAACTAAAAAGCTGCTTGAAATGCAGCAGCAGGATGAAAGAGGATTATACATAACGCTTACCTCTAATTTTGCAATCAATTATTTCAATTTAATAAAAACCGATAAATTAATAGAAATTCAAGATAATCTGATTCTTACACAGGAAAAAATATATGATTTAATGACTAAAAGATATGAAAACGGATTGGCAACGCAAAATGAAGTATTGAGTGAAGATAAAAATTTGACATATCTTAAAGAAGAGAAAAATAATCTTCTTGAAAAAAGGGATGTTCTTCTAAATCAGCTTAATGTATTTTTATCGGACAGAAGTTTTTCGGAGATAGAAAGAAGCTCTTATGATTCGGCTTCACCAAATATTAATATCCCTGAAACTATTGATTTTGATATTGTTGAAAAAAGACCTGATGTCGTAAAATCAAACTTAAAGCTCGAAAAAGCGGGATATGATGTAAAAATATCCAAAAGAGATGTGCTTCCAAGCTTTACCATTACGGGTAATTTAGGCTATAACGCATATCAGCTTGGTCATTTATTCGGTTCTCATACGGGATTGGCAGGTATAGGGGTTATACCGTATTTGGATATTTTTAGCGGCGGGCGAAAAGTAAACATGATAAAACTTATGAAAAGCCGCTATAATAAGTCATTTGAAGAATATAATAAAAATATCTTAACAGCTGCTCAAGATGTTAATGATGCCCTTTTCAGCGCAAAAACAGCAAAAAGAAATTATGAATTATCCGACAGCAGGTTTAAAATACAAAACAAAGATACATCATTAATTATACGAAAAGAAGAAATCGGAACTGCAAATATTATAGATACATTGGTAAAACAAGAAGAACTCATGATGGCAGAAAAACTTGCGGTTTCTTCCAGGATAAATGAAATAATTTCGACAATAAACTTATATAAAGCGGCGGGCGGTGTTGATGTATTTAAAAATTTTGATGAAAATTTATAAAAAATATAAACAATAAAACACCTTTATAGTATAATTACATTAATCAGAGAGATTAAGGGGTGGGGTAATGAAGGAAACCTCCTCA
>JAJQHF010000236.1 GCA_021199975.1 Candidatus Gastranaerophilales bacterium | reverse complement strand
AAATTAAATATTACATTTTCAGATTTTCTATAAAAAGTTCCTGTTTTATATAAAATTAATAAACCTAAAAAAGAGAGAAAAATACAGAATAATAAATATGTGTGTACTTTTTTCTTCTGATTTAAATTGATTGATAAAACAGCATATAATAAAAAACCGAAAATTGTTGTAACAGAAATAAGTTCATTTGATATACAGCACAAAAATGTCATAATAAATACAGGTATATAATTCTTTAATGTATAGTTGTCTGTATTATTTAATAATAAACAAAATAAGCCTGCAAATAAAAAACAAGGCATAATCATTCGGAAAAGTCCGTCATATAAATACAGTGCACCTACAGGATGCTGAAAAATCATAAATAAAAGTGAAGTTGTAAATAAAAAACAAACAGGATAAAAATAATTAATCTTTTTAATCAATAAACTGTTAAGAATAAAAATAAATGAAAAAATAAATAATGGCGCAATATAGCAAAAATAATACATTTTAAAATCAGAAGGATGAAGATTCAGCCATAAGGGAAGAAATACACCAAAAAGCCTGTTAAGAAATGTTGAAATAAACAATCCGGAGGGATAAGATTCATAAAAAAAGTTTTTAAAATAGCCGCATGATAAAGGGTCTGCCTGACAAAATTCAGGCAGTATTGCAGACCAATTATCATCTGCAAAACAACATGCACAACTAAAAAAATTAACTAATATAAAAAACAGAGCAGCAGTTATAAATATTAAAATTAATGTACTTATTGCTTTTTCTTTAGAAATCATTTTAATAGCTTTCTGCAAATAACCTTACTAATTATATAATAAAAACTGACTTTAAATTTATATTAAGTTATAATAAATAATATGAATATTATTGAACAATTAAAAAATCAGGTAATAATATCGGTTCAGGCAATGCCTGAGGAGCCTTTGTATAGGGAGGAATGCCTGATTGCAATGATGCAGTCCGTTATAGATGGAGGTGCAAAGGCTTTAAGGCTTGCAGGTGCAAGAGATGTACGAAATGCCAAAAGATTGTTTAATGTACCTGTAATCGGGTTGACAAAACCGGATAAACTCCCTGAAAATTGGAAAGAGGTTGTTTATATAACACCTTCTTTAAAAGAAGTAAAAGAACTTATTGCGGCGGGTGCCGATATTATAGCCGTTGATGCAACTTTAAGAAAACATCCGAAAGAAAGTCTTGAAGAAATTGCACAATATATTAAATCTGAGGATAAGCTTTTAATGGCTGATATTTCAACTCTTGAAGAGGGAATAAATGCCCGTAAATTAGGTTTTGATATAGTTTCAACCACATTAGCAGGTTATACGCAAAATTCAACAAATAATATGAAAACTCCTGATTTTGAATTGCTTAAAAATCTTGTAAAAGAATTGGACTGCCCCGTAATATTAGAAGGACGAATATGGGAGCCTGTAGAAGTCGATAAAGCTTTTGAACTTGGTGCCCACAGCGTAGTTATAGGTTCTGCGGTAACCCGCCCTCAGCTTATAACAAAAAGATTTTGTGAAAGAGGTTAGAATGAAAAAAGTTTTGGCTATAGATGCCGGAGGAACAAAGTTATTATATGCTCTTATAAATGAAAAAGGAGAGTTTTTAAGTGATGTTGAAAAAGTTTTTACCCCGAAAAATATAGAAGAATTAAAAGAAATTTTTAAAACAATAATAAAAAAATATGAAGAGGATATTGATATTATTGCTTTTGCAACAGCAGGAGCAGTAAATAATGAAAATACAAAAGTGGAATCATCCACTCCAAACATGCCCGAAGGATATAACAGCCTTGAATTTTCCAACCTCAGCAATAAGTCTGTTTATGTCGAGAATGATGCAAATGCTGCCGCTTGGGCTGAATATAAAATCGGTGCTGCTATGGGTGAGGATAATACTATAACAATAACTATAGGAACCGGTATAGGAGGCGGATTTATTATTAACGGAAAATTATTAAGAGGTAAATCAGGCAGAGGCGGTGAAGTAGGAAGTATGAAAATTGCGGGCAGAGGAAGAGTTTGCACCTGTTTACGCAAGGATTGCTGGGAAAGTTATGCGTCTGGAACCGGACTTCAAAAAACTGCCGAAGAAGTTGCTTTTAATGATGAAATATTTAATTTAAGTATCTTTTCTGATAAATCTCCGAAAGATATTACAACTTATGATATTATTAACGGCTTAAATATGAAAGATGAATATTCTAAAAAAGTCTTTGATATTTGGAAACAAGATTTGATAACGGGATTAATAAATATTACGAATATATTTGATACCGAAAGTATTATTATATCAGGCGGTATGGGTAAGTTTATTGATACGGAAGAAATAGAAAATGCAGTAAATTCAGAAATTGTAACCTCCCCCGTAAAAATAAAACTTGCTAAAGCAGGTAATTATTCTGGCATGATAGGTACAGCTTTACTGGCTTGCGAAAAAATTTAGACACTCGGTTATATTTAATGTATAATACTTTTGTTTGAATAATAGGTTATAAAGCAAGCTGTATGACAAAAAAATAAATAAGTAAGCTTGTTTAATCAGTTGAGAGGTTGCTATGAAATTTATAATGAGTTTATTTTGTGTAATTTTGGCTGTTTATTGTATGTATTTCCCTTATTCTTATTTTCATAAAGAACCTGATAAAAAAGAAATAAGGGTAAGTCATATTCTTGTTAACACGGAAGAAGAAGCTAAAAAGATAAAAGAAGAACTTGCCGAGAGTTCATTTGAAGAATTGGCGGAAAAATATTCATTATGCCAGTCAAAGTCGCAAAAAGGAGATATAGGATATTACGAAAGAGGCAGATTACTTCCCGAATTTGAAAAAGAAGCATATAAAATGGAGAAAAATATTGTATCAGAGCCTATTGAAACACGTGAGGGCTGGCATTTGGTAAAGATATATGATATAAAATATTTTTCTGATAGAGAAGATTCTATACAGTAACAGGTACAGATGCTCTCGTTATTTAACATGTTAAATATTTATATGTATAGATTTATAACATTAATAATATTAAATTGAATAAAATTTATTTTTTATATATAATTCTACTGTTCAAGTAAAGAGGTAAGTTATGACAAGAAATCAACTCCCTGAAGGCGTAGGAAAGAAAATAGTTGAAGCATTAAAAAGACAAGCTGAAGCAGATATTACACCTGTTTCGTCATTAGAGGAAACGGCAGGTAATAATATTCCGTTGACAGATATTCAAGATTTACCCGAACTAAAATTTGAACCGTTAAAAGAAGAAACTGATTTAAATGATAATTTAATAGTGGAGGAAGAAACGAATATACTTCCCGCAGGTGTTTATAAAAATAAAGAAGAAATTCCTGCTGTTCCTGCTCAGGGAGAACCGGCTATTTTTGAAAAACCCGTATTTACTGCCGAAATAAAAGAATCACAGCCTAAAACATACGTTTCTCCAAATATGTCAATTAATAATGAAACTATTCAAAAAGCTGTTGTAAATTCAACAATTCAAATTAATATACCTTCAAATGTAGCAGTGTTAAGAAATTTAATAACTTCTCTTCCTGTCGGAGTTACAAAACAAACAGGTGCGCAAATTATAAGGCAGACACTTGAAGCAATGGGACTTCCGATGAACAGCGTGTTAAAAGAAGCTCAAGAATTACAAGAGGAATTAAGCAGCTCTTCAAGAGAGTGCATGCTTAGAATTCAGGAATATAAAACAAATATTTTGCAGTTAGAACAGTCTGTTCAGGAATATCAAAAAAATATTACCCAAATTAATGATTTGGTAAGCCTGTTTTTATTAACTGACCGAAAATAAGATTGGATTTTTAAAATAATAATTAAGTAAATAGAGCATACTTTATTTTTTATATGCTTGTGGTAATATAACTACATTATGAATGATAAAGAAAAACCTTTTTATTTAAAATTTCCAATTTTTCAAATAGTATATGTATTATTGTGGATACCTTTAGGATATATTATTTCTTCTATTCTTTCAGTAGTTACCATAGGGATTATATATAATATTTTGGTTGAAATATTAAAGTCCTTATATACTTATGCTTTTGAACTGTTTTTAATTTCAGGAAGAATGGAAGCCATGGTAAACTCATTTTACGTAATTACTGCTTTTGTATTTGATTTAATGATTTTAATTATCGGTTTGGAATTAGTAAGCTTCTTTCTTAATAAAAAAAAGAAAGAAGGAGGTTTTGATGGACAGTAATATAATTGATAAGATTAAAAATTATTATAAAAATCCGATTGTCATTTGCGGATTAACAGTTGTAATATTAAGTTTAATTCTGTTATTTGGATGTCATTTTCAACTGCCTGAATTTTATACTGATAAACAACTCGCTGAAAATATTGCGCAAGCAGCAGCTTCAGGTGAAGTTTATAATTCTGTTAAACATTTATTAAATCCGAAATACAGAATTTTT
>JAJQHF010000127.1 GCA_021199975.1 Candidatus Gastranaerophilales bacterium | reverse complement strand
ATATTAATATTCAAATACAAATGGCGGGTGTCGCCAAGCGGTTAAGGCCTCGGATTGTGGTTCCGATATACGTGGGTTCGATCCCCACCACCCGCCCCATTTTTAAGATTTTTTAATTTTTTAGCTTGTAAAATTATATTTCAAATTTTTTTAAATAAAATATAGTAAAGCTTATTATTTTATTTGGCGGATTTGATTATTAAAAAAATATCATTAAATAGATAATATGAAGAAAATATTATTTATTTTAGTGAGTTTGGTTTATATATGTATATCTCCCTCAATTGCACAGGTAATTGAAGGAAATATTGCGATGACTGATAAAGTTCCTGAGGAATTTTTCGGAGATTGGAAAGTTGTTTCCGTATGTACAAAAAGTACAAACAGAGAATATTTTGATTCAACCAGTATGGATTTATGGACATTAAGAAGACAAGGCGATTTAATAACTCTTATGAATCCGCTTTCCGGTGCGAGGGCAGATATTACCGTTAATGATGTAAAAGGCAAGACTGTTAAGTTTGAAAAAAGAACTTCATTCCCTGATGAGGAGTCAATTGAAACACCTATTTTAACTTTACAAGGTGACAATTTTACCGGAGTTGATAAAATAAGTATAAAGACTTTTAAGGACGGGAAACTTATTAAAGAAGATTACGTCGAATATCAGGTAAGAGGCACTAAAATTTCAGGTTCTCCTATTTCGGGAATATTTGGGCAGTAAAAGAAGAAGAGTGAGGGAAAATGAAGGAAAAACAAGAATTATTTTATGATGTAATAATTTTAGGTGCAGGTCCTGCGGGATTTTCTGCCGCTGTTTATGCCGCAAGAGGAAATCTTAAAACCGCTATACTGGATATTAATATGTTTGGAGGTCAGCCTTCAAATTATTTAGAGTTAGAAAATTACCCCGGTTTCTCTTTAATAAGCGGATTTGAATTAATGGAAAAATTTGAAGAACATTCTGATAAATTTGGGGCAGAAAAATTTCCTATGGCAGAAATCCAAAAAATTAATCTGATACCTGAAATAAAAATAATTGAAACAAACGATACAATATTTAAAGCAAAAACTGTTATTATTGCAACAGGTGCGCAAGCAAAAAAACTCGGTATTCCGGGTGAAAATGAATTTAAAGGCAGAGGTGTCAGTTATTGTGCTGTTTGTGACGGCGCTTTTTATAAAGATAAAACAACTGTGGTAGTAGGGGGCGGTAATTCCGCAATTGAAGAAGCGGTTTATCTTACTAAATTTGCCAAAAAGGTTTATGTTATTCACCGCCGTGATGAATTAAGAGCTGATAAAATTATTCAGGAGCGTGCATTTAATAATGAAAAGATTGAGTTTATTTTAAACTCTGTTCCTTTGGAAATAAGAGGTTCAAATACTGTAGAGCAAATATTGCTTGAAAATTTGAAAACAAATGAAAAATTTGAATTAAACACAGACGGGGTATTTCCTTATATAGGATTTAGTCCGAATGTTGACAGTTTGAACGGGCAAGTAAAACAAAATTCACAAGGGTTTATAGAAACTGATGTTAACATGCAAACTTCAATAAAAGGTGTTTATGCTGCGGGTGATGTAAGAAATACACCTTTAAGACAGGTAATTACCGCCGCTGCTGACGGTGCAATTGCAGCTTGCAGTGCCGTTAAATACATTGAAACTTTCACACCTGTTCACGCATAATTATTTAACATATAATAACTATAATGAAACAGGGCAATATAAAAAAAATTTTGATAATTAGAACAGGCGCTATCGGAGATGTAGTTCATACAAGTGCGCTTGTTCATTCAATTAAAAAAGCCTATCCTTATGTTGAAATTCACTATTTATCAAGCTGTTTAACGGAGTTTTTTTTAAAACAAGACCCTGCAATAAGCAAGGTATTTCCAGTAAATCCCAAGTTTAAATTATTTTCTGATTTTACGTTAGAGCTTGCGGAGAAGCTGAAAAAAGAAAAGTATGATTTAGCAATTAACCTGCAGCCTTCATTAAAAAACAGAGCTTTAATTTTTCTTTCGGGAATAAAAAAAGAGTTAATTTATAAGAAAAATTTTAAACTTCATGCCGTAACAAATTTTTGGGGAATCGGATTAAAAGTATTCCCCGAAATAAAAGAAGAACAAAATTTAAAAATATATATTTCTCAAAATGCGGCAGATACGGCAAAAAAAAGATTAGAACAGTATAAACGTCCTTTTATAGTAATTAATGCGGGGGGAATGTTTTCTAGAAGGCAAGGCAGAGCGTATCCTGTTGAAAAATGGATTGAGCTGGGAAATAAGCTTCAGGAAAAATATAAAGGTACAATAATTTTAAACGGCGCTAAAGAAGATAAAGAGTTTTTAGAACCTTTAAATAATATAAAAAATTCGATAAATTTTATAGGAGAACTGCCGCTTGAAGATTCATGTGCGGTTATTTCTCAAGCTGATTTAATGATTTCGGGAGATTCGGGACCTTTGCATATTGCCTCGGCTCTTAATGTAAAATCAATAGGGCTTTATGGCTCCATGCCTATAGCAAGAACAGGATGTTATTCAAACGGAATAAATATTACTTCAACAAAATCTTGTTCACCATGTAATAAAAGAAAATGTAAATATCTTAAAAATACAAAGAAAATATATGCTCCTTGCATGGAAGAAATAAAACCCGATTTAATACTTGAAAAAGCAGAAATTATAATAAAAAATCAGATTAATATTCAGTAATCGAAATATTAGTAACTCCTGCATTTCTTGCCTCGTCCATTAATTTAACAACGGCGCCGTGTGTTGCATTGTCCTGAGTCATAATTAAGAGTCCGTCCGTGTTAATTTCAGCTTGTTCTTTTATCATATCCGCAAGATTGGAAACAGAGATTTCGACATCATCAAGCATATATTTGTTATCGTCAGTTACCAAAACTTTAATAAGTTTTGAATCTTTTATTTCCTCCTGTACTTCAATCATGTTCGGAACGGCAAGATTTAACCCCTGTTGGTCTAATAAAGGCGCTATAACCATCATGATTATTAATAACACAAGGAAAATATCCGTTAGGGGAGTTATATTAATTTCATTAAATGTTTTTCTTTGAGCTGCCATTTTGATTTTCCTTATTCATCCCAATCATAATCTTTTGTGTTAACAGACGTTGAAGCCTTATCAGCTTCTTTGGTTTCCGCCTTTTTTTCAAGATTTTTTTGTTCTTTTTTTGTTAAAGGTTCACCTGCAAGTATAAGTTTACTGTACTGTGCTTCTTGAGCGGCTTTCATAATCTTTTGAATTTCACTGCTTTTTGTTTCCGTATCGGCTTTAACTACAACCTCCGCTTTTTCTAACGCCGGTTTTAAATCTGTAAGTTCTTTTATTAAATTATCGGAAGATATAGGTTTTCCGTTGATATAATAATTTCCTGTTTTTGTAACGGAAATTTCGGCATTTTTCTGCTCAACAGCCGTTCCGCTGTTTATTTCAGGGATATTTATATCCGTATCAATCGATTGAAAAGAAGGTGCTATTACCATCATAATAATCAGTAATACCAAAAATATATCGGTTAAAGGAGTTATGTTTATTTCGGTAAATAACCCTTTTTTATTGTCTGAACTTGAAAATGCCATTTTATTTTCCTATACTAATGCTTTTGTCTGTGCTTTTTCTTCCGAATCGGTAAAGCTTAAAAATAATAGTTTAATAAGCTGAAAATCGTCTTCATATCTTTTTACTGTAGATTGGAAAAGGTTATAAAGAACAACCGCAACTATAGCAACACCTAAACCAAATGCGGTAGCTATTAATGCAGAACCGATACCCATTGCAACGGCGGCGGATTGATTTCCCTGTGAAGCCAAATCCTGAAATGTATAAAGAATTCTTACAACCGTTCCGAATAAACCTAAGAACGGGCAAACACCGCCTATTGTACCTAAAATAGTCAAGTACTTTTCAAGTTTTCTTGTTGCTAAATTTGCAGATATATCAAAAGAACGAGAAAAACCGACTTTTTGTTCGGAAAAAATTCTGACTGCTTCTTCCGCTACTTCGCCGATTACACCGCCAAGCTGAATACTTAAATTTTTAGCTGTTTCCAATCTGTCATTAACCAATTCTGTTTTTAAAGATCTTATAAATCTGACAACGTCACGTTTATTTTTGTTGTAAAAATTAAATCTGTTTATAGCGACGGCAACCGTTAAAATCGAGCATAAAAGAATAGGCAGCAATACCGGCCAATCCAGTTTAATTGAATGTAAAAGTAATTCCATAGTTTTATTTCCTCTTTTCTTATTATAATTTCTTAGCCTGATACACCAAATACGTTGTAATCAAAAGTAAATTGGATATCAACACTTTCGCCTCTGAATTCGGCGGGCAAAGGTCTAAATGGCGCTGTAAGTTTTACCGCATTAATTGCCGCATTATCGGCAGCCTGCAATCCCGATGAACGGTGGACTTTAACAT
>JAJQHF010000010.1 GCA_021199975.1 Candidatus Gastranaerophilales bacterium | reverse complement strand
TATTTATAGTATAATTATTAATTATATGAAGGAGAGTTATGACGGCATTGTATTGTGTAATTTTGGCGGGCGGTTCTAAAAACGGGTTATGGCCTTTGTCAACGGAAACTTTATATAAACAAAAATTTAATTTTAACAGTGCATGTACTCTTTTTCAACAAACTTTCCTTAACGTGGCTAGTCTTATTGATGATAAAAATATTATTACAACGACAAATGTTAAATATAATTCCATAATAAAAGAACAATTAAAAACAATACAAGAAAAATTTTGCAGAAAAACGGAATATAAGGTTCTTTCAGAACCTATATTCAGGAATACGGCGCCTGCTGTATCTCTTGCGGTACAATATATTAAAGATGAACTCAGCTTTTTTTCTTCTTCTGCCGTAATTTTGGTTGTTCCATCTGATATGTTTATTATGAATAGGGAAGAATTTTTTTCTTATATTGAAAAAGGTGTAAAATTGGCAAATGAGGGTTATATTGTTACTTTTGGAAGCGAAACTTCAGATATAAATGAAAAATTTGGTTATATTAAGGCAAGAAAGTTAACTCAAATTTCAAATGTGGAGGAAAGCGCTTTAAAAGTTTCAAAATTTGTTGAAAAGCCTGTATCAAAAGAAATTAAAGATGATTTAAAAGGCAGAATATATGTTAATTCCGGAATGTATATGTTCAGTATAGAAACATATTTAACAGAGCTGAAAAAATGCGCCCCCGATATATATAAACATATTTCTGATAAAGTTGTTAAAAATACAACTCCTTCAATATCTTTAACAGACTATGAAAAAATACCGAATATTTCAATTGATTATGCCATTATGGAAAAAAGTAAAAAATTAGCTCTGGTTCCGTTAAATTCAAAATGGATAGATATATGTTCCTGGAATGCGTTATATGATATTTCTGATAAAGATGAGAACGGCAACTGTTTTTACGGAAAAACAGCCGATATTGATTCAAAAAATTCCATAGTGTATTCAACCTCCAAATTAATAGCAACTTTAGGGCTGAAAAATACAATAGTGGCAGAAACAGAGGATGCTGTTATGGTTTGCGGAAGAGATAATACGGAAGGAATAAAAAAAATATCAAAGAAATTAAATACAAAAAATTCATCTGAAAAAGAAATACATAAAACAGAATACCGTCCTTGGGGTTATTATAATGTTTTAGAAAGCGGGAACGGTTTTTTAACAAAATGTATAACGGTTAATCCGAATGCAAAATTAAGTATTCAGCTTCATCACCACAGAAGTGAACACTGGATTGTTCTTGAGGGCGAAGCTACTGTTATAAAAGGAAAAGAAACTGTTAAATTATCCTCGGGCGAAAGCATTGATATTGCAATCGAAGAAATTCATTCATTACAAAATTTCGGTACAGAACAACTAAAAGTTCTTGAAATTCAACAGGGTGATATATTGGATGAAAATGATATCGAAAGACTTGAGGATATCTACGGCAGAGTATAATATTATGAAAAAGAAAATTGCAATTTTAGGGTCAACAGGTTCAATAGGAACTCAGGCATTAGAAGTTATAAATAAACTGAATGATAAATTTGAAGTAATTGCAATTTCGGCAGGGAATAATATCAATTTGTTATCAAAACAAATAGTTGAGTATAAGCCTGAATATGTTTGCGTAAAAACAAAAGAAGATTGTAATACATTAAATAAAAAATTTCCGAATGTTAATGTTATGTTCGGAGATGAAGGATTATTAAAAATAGCTGATTTAAAAGAAATTGATATTTTACTCGTAGCAGTTTCAGGCAAAACAGGTTTAATTCCGACAATAAGAGCAATAAAGAACAAAAAAGATATTGCACTTGCAAATAAAGAAACTCTTGTTATGGCAGGTGATATTGTAATGAGTCTTGCAAGAGAAAATAATGTTAAAATATTACCTGTTGACAGCGAACACAGTGCGATTTTTCAATGTATAAATAATGAAAAAAATGTAAAACATTTAATTATAACGGCTTCAGGCGGGCCATTTTTAAAATCAGCATACGAAGAAATGGAACACGCTGATATTAATGAAACATTGTCACACCCAAGGTGGAATATGGGTAAAAAGATAACAGTTGACAGTGCCACATTAATGAATAAAGGACTTGAAGTAATAGAAGCTCATCATCTTTTTAATTTTAAATATGAAGATATAAAGGTTGTAATACATCCTCAAAGCTATGTACACAGTGCTGTTGAATATACAGACGGAAGCATAATAGCTCAAATAGGAATTCCGAGCATGCATATTCCTATACAATATGCGCTTACATATCCTGAACGTTATGAGGGAATTGAAACAGAGAGTTTTGATTTTATTAAAGCAGGAAAGTTAGAATTTTTTAAACCCGATTACGAAAAATTCCCTTCTTTAAAACTTGCAATTGAAATGGGAAAAAAAGGCGGAACCTGTACAGTGTGTATGAATGCGGCAAATGAAGAAGCAGTGTTTGCCTTTTTGGATAAAAAAATAAAATTTCTTGATATATATAAAATTACAAAACAAATTTCAGATAATTATATATCAATACCAAATCCGACAATTGAACAGATTTTAGACGAGGATGAAAAAGTCAGAATACAGACAAAAAATTTAATAACAAAATACAAGGAAAATATATGAAGATACTTTTTTTAAACGGGCCGAATTTGAACCTTCTCGGCACGAGAGAACCCGATAAATACGGAACGGCAACATTAAAAGATATAGAAAACTATATAAAAGAAGAAGCGAAAAAAATCCATACTGAAATATCTTTTTATCAGAGCAATATAGAAGGAGAGCTTGTAAATGAAATTCAGGCTGCAAAAGGTATATATGACGGAATTGTAATAAATCCCGCCGCATATACTCATACAAGTGTTGCTATTCGTGATGCTTTTTTGGCGGTTCAAATACCTGCCGTTGAAATTCATTTATCAAATATTCATAAAAGAGAAGAATTTAGAAAAAATTCGTTAATTGCACCTGTTTGTATAGGTCAAATCTGCGGGTTTGGCGCAGGAAGCTATAAATTAGGTTTAATTGCAATAACGGATTATTTGATTGAGAGTGCGAAAAAATCCCAAAGTTGATAAATTCGGAAGGCTGATTGGATAAATGAGGAACCATTAGCGGCACCGTGCATTTATACAGGTTTTTATTTTAACATTAAAAATGATTTTAATTTTCTTGCCTGACTGTCTTTATCTGAAACAACATTAAGTTCATAAGAGTCAAAAGAAGTAGAGCCTCCGCCATCAAATGCCATTGCTTTTGTCATTCCCCACCTGTGGGTCAAATCGGCAATTTCTTCCAGCGTCATAGGCGCTTCATTTGTAATAACAAAAATATAAACTTTATTTTCTCTGATTCCTATCGCCGTACGAGCATATTTTTGCAAAGCTGAGGCAGATTCACTGATTATTTTACCGTCACGAACAAGAACAAAAAATTCTTCCTCAAGTTTTAAATCAGGAAATAACAGCGGCCCTCCCTGAATTGAGTGTTTCAATATATATCCTTTTGGAATTTCATCATTGTGAGGGGCAATATCATATATAACTTTACCTTTGTCATCTTCATAAATCCTAAATTCCGAACGGTTCAATATTTTATCCATATACGGTTCTAACACTTTATTTGTCATTAAGTTTTCATTGTCTTTAGGGTCTAATACAACTTTTCCGTCAATGACAACATAAGAAACTGTTTTTTGATTTTTAGGGTCAAAAAAACCTGCATTGACAACAAACTTAGGTTTTAATCTGTTATAAACGGAATTATTTGTTTCTAATGCGGAAACATAAACAGGGGTTAATTTATATTTGGTTTTTGCGGTATTTACTTCAACAATATAAATGCCTTGCTTTTCTCTAACAATTCTATACGGGGAAGATGCGAATACATCAGGCGCCGAAAATAAAAATAAATAAGTTATAATAAGAAGCAGCAAAAATTTTTTCATTATAAATCCTTTGTCTTTTTAATAGTAACAATTAACATAACGGCAATAAAAGGCGCTATCATAGAAGCTATCCAGGGAGATAAAATTGACTTTTCCGCTAATAAATCTAAAAAAGGCATTGTTATATAATATCCGAAGATAATACCAACCGCAATTAACATTCCGATTAATTTCTGTTCTCTAGGTTTAGAAAAACCTAATAAACAGCCAAGTACGGCAAATAATACACACATAAAAGAATGGACAAATCTTTGAATATATTTATTCAGCATAAATTTATATTCATCATCCATTTTTTCAATTTTTAATAATTTTATATATTCCGCCATTTGTGAATTTGTAAGTTCTCTATCTCTGTTAATTGAATATTTCATTAATTTAAATGCGTTTTGAGCACTAATTCCCTCTAGTATTTTTTGATTTTTTACATCTTCAATTTCTTTAAATACCCCTTCTTCTGAAATAATATAATTCTTTGCAGTATTTAAAGTCCAATCTTTATAG
>JAJQHF010000154.1 GCA_021199975.1 Candidatus Gastranaerophilales bacterium | reverse complement strand
ATTTATAATAACAACATAATATTTAAAACATGTTTTTTCTTCAAGTATTTTTTTAATTTTTTTATTAATTGAATGTTAATAAAAGTTAATAAAACAAAAGCGATGACTAAAGTTTTAACTTACGATTGCCGATAAAAAGAATATAAGTTATTGGAGAAAAGGCAAAAAATGGGATTAGATATAAATTATATTAATAATACAACCCAAACAAAATCTGTCATCGACAGTGAAGCCTTAGCACGTGTTAAACAACAAATTTTAAATCCCGATAACACAATTAATACAAATAAGTTAGATTTATCAAAATTTAACAGAGTAAGCCTCGGTACAGATTTATATTCTTCTAAAACAAACAGCGAAACAGCTTTGCAAGCATCTAAAGCGGCTACTGATTTTGGTATTAACTTCAGTGAAGCTTTTAGCTCTAATGTTCAGTATTTAAATTCTCAAGCGGCACAAAGCTTATTTACTGCAAAAGAAAACAATGGTACTGCAGCTATAAGTATTGAAAATACAAAAACAGATACCGAAGAACAAGTTATAATTGCTGCTTCTCAAGTTGCAGAAACTCAAGATATGAAAAACGACAGAAAAGGTTCTAATCCTTTCTCTTTTTATCTTCCTTCCGATACAAGCGAAGGAACGGATGAATCGGATTTTGATACCGATTCAATAAATATTTTTGCCTAATATACATTGTTACTTGTTTTTCCGGGATGAAAATAACGTTTCATCCTTTTTTTTACCTATAAAAAAAGACCGAATAATTCGGTCAAACAGTTTACGAGTGAGAGTGGAATATGTATAGGTTTATAATAATTGTTTGAAACTTATTCGTATATTAACCGTTTGTATATATTTAAGAAGAACGCAAATTGTCCGTATAGGCTATAATTTAAAACCTTTATATAACAGCTTTTTATTTTTAATATTAAGTTTTGTTAATAAAATATATCTTTTATATATACAGT
Organism: Candidatus Gastranaerophilales bacterium; assembly: GCA_021199975.1. Lineage (GTDB taxonomy): Bacteria > Cyanobacteriota > Vampirovibrionia > Gastranaerophilales > Gastranaerophilaceae > Avigastranaerophilus. The sequence continues at coordinate 3,529 of JAJQHF010000154.1, read as the reverse complement.
TTAGCAATTTTTTATATAAAAAATACTTTATATAAGTGTGAGAGATAAATCACAAAAGAGAGAAAACAAAACACAAATAAACAAAGAGATATTAAGAGAGAAAACAAAAAGCAAACTAAAACGACTACAAGATTAAACGGGAACTGGGCAGGAAAACAGAAGTACGCGTACTGACTTTATTTTGAACTTTATTTAAAAATCACATATATACCTTACACTTACCTTACTTACACACGATGGATAGTAAAAACTTTTCTTTTACATTCCGAATTGTTTGGGACATTATATGTCCCTTTTTTTTGTGTATAAGAATAAATTTTTAAAGTGTCTGAGAAAAAATTTACGATAAGCCGAAGGTGTTACAAAGCGAAGCACCGCAACAACGTGAGGATGACTGAGCCTGTATCCGTTACGCAAGAAAGCAGAGTAGGTATTTAAATAACTCAAGGTTACAAAGCGAAGCAACAGCCCGACCGAATGCAAGAAATCGACAGATTTCTATAATGAGGCTGCAGGGGTTGTGCTGTGAGCAAATTCAAGACAGCCGGCGGTAGAATGCGCTACTAGATTAGATAAGACAGTCGAAATATTGCACAAAATACTGTGCAAACGAATGTTTGTCCGCACGGGAATAAGAAACGCATAATGTGAACATCTGTTTTTTTTTATTTAAGTTTAATCAAATTACATCTTGGTGTTAAAAGTTACGGTAGTCTGACCTTCTCGCATAACTTGACCTAATGTGTACATTTGTGCCTGATATTTTCTGATTTCGCTTGCAACTTCGCCTGAAAAAACTTTGTCATTCTCCTCAAAATATTCAACAAAAGGATTTACTGTTATACTTTCAATTTCCTGACGAGCAGCTTTAGTTACTTCCTCAACATCTTTTTTACCGGGAAGTGCAATATTTAACCCAAAGGGATTTTTTTGAATTATACTTTGGTCGCTCATTGTTACAATAATTCCTTTTATCTTGTATATCGGAATATTTTGTTAAAACTTTAATGTTTTTTTTTATTTTGTAAAGAAAATATCCCTAATTGTTACAATTAATTTATCCTTTTGATACGATAAAAATGAAAAATTTTAGTAATAAATTCTTTGTTTTAATAATTAAATTGAGAAAAATTGAGGGATAAATCTGTTTTTTTTAAATTTTTTAATAAATTTATAAATTGTAAAAAATAAAATATAAAATCAGGTAGCAAAAAAAATTTTGAGAAACATTAAGATTATGGAAAAGACAATAAGCCCATGATAGATAGAATTACAACCTCGAATATAAATACAAAAAGAAAAGCCGAAAATAAACAAACAACATTTAAAGGTGTAGATACAGCAGTATTAGGCGGACTTAGAGGATTAAGCAACAGTCCCGCATTAGGTGCTTGTGCTGTTGATTTATGCTCTATGGTTATACCAAGAACAGCTATTGAATTTAAAAACAGAGGTAAACAGGCGGGAATTGAAGCGGGTTTTCGTGAAGGCTCCAGCTGTTTTATACATGCTTGTGTCGGTTTAATAGGTTTTGCGGCAGCAAGTTTGATTTCAGGAAACTTTAATAAAAAGTATGGAGTTAAAGCCCAAAATATTTTTGCTAACAGCGATACTATAAAAAATATGGAATCCTTATGGAAAAATTCACAAGGTGATTCAAAACAATTTTATAACGGATTTATACAAAGTATAAAAGGTTTAAACGGAAGCGAATGGAAAACAGTTTCAGAAGGCGCAAAAAATGAAATTACAGAAGGACTCGTTAAGCTTGCGGATAAGTCGGAACAATTAGCCGGTGCAACCGGAAAAAATAAAAAATTATTGGCAGAAGAAGTAAAACAATTAAAATCTTTGGTTGTTTCTCAAATAACAAAAGATACGGGTGCAAATGCCTCTTTTAAATTAAAAGCGGCTGACGGAGCGAAAGAAGTATCTTCAGGCTTATCAGAGCTTGTTGATAATGCAGTCGGACTTTCTAACACTTTTAAAAATAAACCGATGGAAAAACTTCCTTCTTTTGTAAAGTCCTTAATAAAAAATAAAAATGCCTCAACTATTTTGGGGCTTGGAATATGTGCGGCATTATGTATGTCTGTGCAGCCTGTAAATAGATATCTTACTAAAAAACGAACCGGACAAGATTCTTTTGTGGGGGTTGACAGTAAAGAAGGAGATAAAACAAAAGGTTTTAAAGCTGCAAAAAGATTTTTAGGTATAGCTTTTCCAGCCTTTGCGATAAGTACTATAGGCAGCCCCAAAAACCTGTTATCAAATGTACAATTTAATAGCAAAGTACCTTCAATAAATCAATTTAAGTTATTATACGGTTCGACTATTGGTTCAAGGTTTTTATCTTCAAGAGACAGTAATGAACTTAGAGAAGGTGTAATTAAAGATTCCTTAGGCTTTACAAACTGGCTGATATTAGGCGGGATGGTTTCCAAATTAACGGCAAGAGCTCTCGGAGGTAAAGAACTGATTAATAATCCCGTTCCTCAAGAGGGAGGTAAAAAAGGGTTAAAATATGCCGCCAAATGGTTAACTCAATCTTCTGTTAAATCTTATGATGAGGTTTTGCTGCCTGCGGCAAAAGAAATTACAAAAGACGGCAAATTAATGAAATTCTCTCAGTTATTTAAGAATGCTGACAACGCATCAAAATCAAAGGTTCTGAAAATTGCAGGTTCACAGGTTGCAGGCTATTTGTATTCAGGGCTTGTTTTGGGTATTGGAATTTCAAAACTAAATATATTTATTACAAAACAAATACATAATAAAAATAAAGCAGGTAAACAGATGAAGGACAAAATTTCAGAATCTCCTTATAAAAATATTAATACTGAATATGCTTTAAAGATGAATGAAAATATAGGTTCGGTGTTTAAAGATTTTAATTAATCTGTTATAATTTGCTTATGTCTGTTTTTTTAAAAGATGCTTTTGACAGTTATATCTCAGATAATTATAAAAATGCGGTTTTATCTGCAATGTCTGTTGCGGAAAAATATTGTATTAAAATTTTTTTGATTGGCGGTATTGTCAGAGATTTGATTTTAAATAATCCCGTAAAGGATATTGATATTGCTGTTGAATGTGATGCTGTTGAGTTTTGTAAAATATTGGAAAAAGAAATACCCTGCAAAATAATTTCAACTCAGGAAAATTTAAGAACGGCAAAAGTTCAATTTAAAAATTCTGCCGAAATAGATTTTGCTTCGACAAGAGAAGAAAAATATACACAGCCCGGAATACTTCCTGTCGCATATAATTTTGGCTGTCCTTTAAAATTTGATGTAAAAAGACGTGATTTTACCATAAATACTTTGGCTTTGGATTTAACTAGCACGGATAAATTCTATGTTATAGATTATTTTGACGGTTTTAAGGATATCCAAAATAAAAAATTAAAAGTTTTACACAACAAAAGTTTTATTGATGACCCTTCACGAATAATTCGTCTGCTTAAATTTCAAACCCGTTTTAATTTTGATATTGAAGAAAATACATTAACTTTAATGAATGAATATTT
>JAJQHF010000237.1 GCA_021199975.1 Candidatus Gastranaerophilales bacterium | reverse complement strand
ATATGAAGTATAGTAATATTTTGAATAATCATTTGAAATAGAGTAATAATACTCCTGCCCGCTTAAAATATTAAAAAGAGTTTTATATAATTTTTCTAAGGAATATTCAGGCATTAAATCAATTACGTCTTGAACAAACGAAACCGTTAAATAATGATATTTTTCGGAAACGGATTTAGAGGGATTATCAGATTGAATACTTGCTTTAAAAGAATCAATACTTACTTTTAAGAGATTTTTTTTCTTTTGTTTTACAGGATAAACATAAGGCAGCAAACCGCACAATTCCCGTTCACGGCTTTTTTCGGAGCTTACATTATGAGCGCAGCCGATAATGACATTTGTATCATAATTGTATAAAATAACATTACTGTATTTCCCCATTAATTCAATTGCCAAACATAACTGCGACTTTTCATTCAGTTCATTAAAATACTCAAAATAAACCTCAAATATCCTTTCATATTTTGGTACATCAACTTTTATAATTTTAGAATTTTGAATATATTTTCTGAGAAGCATACAAAACATCGGCGCAGATTTAGGAATAGTAATATCTCTGCGTAATGCACTCTCATTTGACATAAAACAAATGTGATAAAATTGAGGGTTAAAATTAATATAAAACTTTTTTGTTTCACCAAAATTACGAATATAAAATATTAACTCCAACCTTGAAGGCTGCTGAATTTTTTGAATTCTTGCACCTTTAAAAAAATCGGAATTTTCGTGGCAAAAAAGTTTTAAAGTTAACGCATCAAAATTAATCATATGTATATTTTAAACAAAAAAAGCAATGAATAAAACATTGCTTTTTTATGAAAATTTATTATTAATAACTCTATGCTGCGGCAACTACAGAAGAAATCCTGTCATTAAGAAGTTTATAAGAAGTAGTAGAAGCCGAGTTTGCGGCAACATTCCCTATAGAAGCATTTTCAGTAGAAGATATCATTGTTTCAAGATTACATCCGGTATTCTGCAGCCCTAATGCATTAGTAAGGCCGCCCATAGTTGCCCCTACTGCAGCACCTGTAGCTGCACCTGTTCCTGCTGAAACAACAAATTCTTTTGCATTAAAATCTTTATCTTCATCAAAAGCACAATCAAGTGTGTAATTTGAACCTCCTGCAACTGCTCCAGTTATGGCTCCAGTTTTAGCGCAGCTTGCAACACCTGATGCACCTGTACCCATTGTAGCTGCGGCAGTAGCGCCTACAACAGCACCTGATATGGCATCTTTTGCAATTTGTTTTCCGTCAAGAGCATCTCCTTCAACTTCATTAGTAGCTCTGTCTGCCGTTTTAAAACCCGCCTTGGTTACGGCACCTGCCGCAGCTCCTGCTCCTATTCCCAACGCTGTTATTGCAGGAATAGCCGCTACTCCGCCGGTTGCGACAGTAACAACCGCTACTGCCGCAATCGCTGCAATACTTGTAGCAATATTAGCGAACAAATTTAAACTGCTGTCCTGCTTTTTGCCAAAATTATCAATAATTTCAGCAGCTTCATCATAAGTGATTTCTCCATTTTCATATTGTGTTATAGCTTCATCACATTTTGCAGTGCTTGTACCTATACCGACAGCCCCTTTAAAGTTATTCCAACCATCCAAAATAGCACCATTTTCAGCTTCTATTTCATCTAATTGCTCTTGCAGCATTTCAACATTTTCTTCAATATTGTCCGCATCACCGGTACTGTTAAATATACTTTCACCTTCTGAAGATGTACTAAATACACTTGAAGTATCAGATGAAACATTTTCACTATTAAAGCTATTATAATTCAATGCCTTTTCAAAATCTAAATTATTAGTACTTGAAACTCCAACCATTTCCTTACCCAAAATTAATACTTACTATACCTTATATTTATATAAAGTATTTTTCGGATAAAAAATTGCTCATATGTTTACATTTGTTAACAATCTAATTTAAATGTGTTAACTTTGCTTCTTCAACTTGTTCTTCAACTTTTTGAAGCTTTAAAGCCTGCTGTTTTCTATTGCTTTGATATCCGTATGAGAAATAAATTACAACACCTATAATAAGCCATAGCGGGAAAAGTGTTGCAGAGGTTTTTACTTCTCTTAATGCCACAAACATTAAACCGGAGCAAAAAACTATACCTATAACAGGAAACCAGGGACAGCAGGGAACTTTAAAAGGACGGGGTCTATCAGGCTGTGTTTTTCTTAATATTAATATGCCTATACAAACAATTACAAAGGAGGTAAATGTTCCAAAGATTGCAAGTTCAGCCGCAACCTGCATATTTATAAATAACGAGCCTATCATAATTAATATTGTTGATAAAACTGTAATTACCCAGGGAGTATTAAATTTAGGGTGTACTTTTTTCATAACGGAAGGTAAAAATCCGTCACGAGCCATTGCATATAAAATTCTGGTTGTACCGTATTGTAAAACAAGCAGTACGGAGGTTAACCCCGCCAAAGCACCTATCGATATTGCACCTGCAAACCACCCCTGACCTACAAAGTTCATAGCATGAGCTATAGGCGCCTTTAAATCTATAGAACTCATTGGCATCATGCCTGTAAGTACAATTGTAACAAAACAATATATCAAAGAGCAAATAATAAGAGAGCCTATTAATCCGATAGGAAGATTTTTTTGCGGATTTTTTGTTTCTTCCGCCGCCGTTGAAATAGCATCAAAACCGATATATGCGTAAAAAATAGCGAAAGCCCCCATTAAAATCCCTTTTACTCCATACGGCGCAAAAGGTGTCCAATTTTCAGGGCGGACATAAAAAGCACCCACAATTATAAACAAACTGATTATTGTTACTTTTACAAATACCATTATCTTTGCGAAATTTGCTGATTCTTGTATACCTTTAAGCAATATCATTCCTATAACAGCAATTATAAACATTGCAGGCAGATTAAAACATACGGGTATTCCGAGGAAATGCGGCAATGCTGAATCAGGTACCGTTTCTACCGCTGTCTTATAGTCATTTACAAGCCAAATCGGCGGATTTCTTAAAATCTCAGGCAAAACCGGAAAACCTTCAAATAACTTAACAAGATAACCTGTCCAGCTGGAGGCTACTGCAATTGTACCGATAGCGTATTCAAGCATTAAGACCCAGCCCATCATCCATGCGGCAAATTCACCCATAGTTGCGAATGTATATATGTATGCGCTTCCCGAAACGGGTATCATAGATGCAAATTCCGCATAACACAATGCCGGAAAAATGCAAGCAACAGCAACCAAACCTATTGATATAACTAATGCAGGTCCTGCACCTACTCGTTCGGTCGTTCCGATAACAGCAGAACCTATCATAACAAATATTCCGGCTCCGATAATCGCACTTATTCCTAATATTATAAGGTCAAATGCCGTTAATGTCTTTTTTAATCCGCCTTTTACAGACTGCTCCAAAAACTCATCAGGATTTTTTTTCCTTATGAGATTTGATATAAATTTTGTCAATAAATTTGGTATAGGGGTCTGCATTACTTATTTTCCTTTTCGTTTCTGTAGTTATACGGCAGATTTAAAAATTCTGTTATTCTTTATTAAATTCTTATACACTGCAATGCTGTCTTTTTAATAACGGAAATCCGAGTTCTTCCCTTTGTTTAACATATAATTCCGCAACCATGGCAGCCATTCTTCTTACTCTGTTTATATAGTTAATTCTCTCATCACGGCTTATAACACCTCTCGCATCCAGCAAATTGAACGTATGAGAGCATTTTAAAACATAATCATAAGCAGGAAGAACTATTTTAGCCTCTATGCAAGATTCAACTTCAGCCTGAAACAAATCAAACATCTTAAATAATCTTTCTGAATTTGAGTATTCAAAATTATATTTAGACTGCTCTATTTCATTTTGAAGATATATTTCACCGTATTTTAACTGTTTATTCCACATAACATCAAAAACAGAATTAACATTTTGCAAATACATTGCAATTCTTTCAAGCCCGTAAGTTATTTCAAGTGCAACAGGTCTAATTTCCAATCCGCCCACTTGTTGAAAATATGTAAATTGAGTAATTTCCATGCCATCAAGCCAAACTTCCCAACCGACACCTGCTGCGCCGAGAGTAGGCGACTCCCAATTATCTTCTACAAATCTTACATCATGTACGCTTAAATCAATTCCCATTGCTTCGAGACTTTTTAAATACAATTCTTGTGAATTTTCGGGCGAAGGTTTTAATATAACCTGATATTGAAAATAATGCCCCAGTCTGTTAGGATTTTCCCCGTATCTGGCATCAGTCGGACGGCGGCAAGGCTCAACCATTGCTGTATTCCACGGCTCCGGTCCAAGCGAACGTAAAAAAGTTGCAGGGTTCATTGTACTTGCACCTTTTTCTATATCATACGGCTGTTGTATTATACATCCGTAATCCGACCAAAATTTTGATAAATTTAATATTAATTCTTGAAATGATAAACCCACTATTAATAATCCTCTTTATATTAATTCAGCTTTAACATTGTATACCAAACAGGATTTTTTTTAAA
>JAJQHF010000133.1 GCA_021199975.1 Candidatus Gastranaerophilales bacterium | reverse complement strand
TCTAAATTTAAATATCAAATTAAAAATATTTCTTAATAATCGACAGAAATATCTCACGAGCCGATAACAACAATATAAGTGTTCTGTGAAAAAAGTTGTTATGGCTGAAAATTCAATAAATGTAAGTAAAAAACTGAATGAACTTTTACAGTATCTTGAAAATGACTCTCAAGTAAAAAAAATTGATGAAACTGAGATAGAGTCAATATTTGACGATTTAACACAAGAAGCGGATGACAGCGTATCCACAGAAGACTTTGTTAATATGTTTACCGAATATTATGTTAACGGAGATGAAGAAACAGATTTAAGCGGAATTGAAGAAGAATTTATGTCGGTATTTTCCGATATTGCATCTATTGATGGTAATTCAGAAGAATTCTCAACTGATGAATTTGACATATTTCTTGATGCTGTAGAAAATTCAAACGAATACAATGATTCAGGATATACAAACGATGAAAGAATTAAGACAGATGAAGAAGGTAATCACTATGTTTCAGCTGAAAAATGGAAAAATGACAGCTCTGTAAACGGCAATTTGTATAATATAATTAAAAATTTGTACGATTTTGATGAGCTGGGTGTTAGTTTTAGTGAGGCATATTCCGCACTTTTGTCTGCAATAGCAGAAAAGAACGAAATTTCAGATGTTAATTTGATTTATGAAAATCAGAAGATTATTTTAGTTGACCCGTATGAAACATTAGGAATAGAAAAACCGGCAGCAGAAGATATAATAGTTACAGTCCAAACGGATATTGAAAGTCCCTCAGAAGATGAATCATCAAATGTAGAGGAACCGACAGAAGACACCATGCCTTCAACTGAAACTGACCCGACGATAGTTACAGATCCGACTGTTCCGGAACCTGCTCCTGAGCCGACATCGGAAACAGAACCTACATTAGTAACAGAACCAACATCAGGAATAGAGCCCGACGATGATATAGAGGATAATTCAGAAGCTCTCAATTCTGCGCTTTCAGACATATATGCTGAACTTGAGAAACAAAAAAGCGAAACAGAAACTAAAGCTGAAACGAAAACTGGCTTTGGTGCTGTTTGGAATGCAATAAAAGGAGTATTTGGCGGAGGAACAAAGGGTGAGTTGTCTGATATAGATGAGCTTGAAGAATTATACGAAAGTGTATTAGAAAATCCTACAGAGGAATCGGTAAAAGAACTCTATGAAACGGTATTCGGTACGGAATTAGATTTAGAAACAGTAAGCGCAGGAAGTGAAATCTCCGAAGAGTTAACAAACGGAACCTACAGCATAAACGGAACCGAAATATCAACAGAAGATGTAGTAAGTGCATTAGAAGATCAAGTTGCGGAATTAGATGACAGTTTTTCAGAAACAACGACTTCTCAGGGGATTATCTCAAAGGGAGTAAGCTGGCTGAATAATAATCTGCTTGGAATAGGTACAACAAAAAATATGACTCAAGCGCAAATAGATGAATTGAGCAATCAGGTAGATAAACTAAAAAATGCCTCCAGTACAGAAGAATTTGCATCTATATATAAATCCATAACCGGAGAAGATTTATCAGAAGAAAGCCTTGAAAGTCTGTTTGAAGGAGAAACTTCTAAACTTGAAGATACAACAGCAGCAGAATCAATGATAGACTATGAAAATACCACTGATAACATAAAGAATACAGTAATAGCGGTAGGAGTAGGTGTTGCAACAGCTGCAACAGGAGGAATTGCCGGAGCTTTTGCCTTAGGTGTCGGTGCAACTGTGGCAGTTAACGCAATAGATGCAGGAACTCAAGATAATGGTCAAAGTGTCGGCGAGAATTTGCTTGAATATGCACAGACAGATATGGTAAAAGATGCATGTGTTGGTGCTATAAACGGATTAACAGGTAAACTCGGTAATATGGCGGGTGAAAAGCTAGTTTCAACTTTTGCTGCAAAGAAAATAGGAAGTACCGCAGCTACGGAACTTGTTGAAACAACAATGGAGCAGGCAGCAGCAAAGGGACTGTCAACGGCGGCACAGCAAAGCGCAGCAAATGCGGCATTAAAAGGAACTTTATCGACAGGAACAAGAATTGCAACAGAATTTGCTGACGGTGCATTAGATGCAGGTCTAAGCAGTGCGGGCGAATATGTAGTAGCTGCTGCTGCAGGTGAGAATGGAAACTTTACAAATGAAGATGGTAAATTAATAGATGATGATGGAAGTTTATCATTATTTAACAACTTTACAGAAAACTTTGATGCCAAAGAAATGGCGGAACAAGTCGCAGTAAGCACATTAATGGGCGGTGTCATGTCAGCAGGCAGGCAAGAAGGAATGTATTTCCTTTCAAAAGGCATCGATTCTGTTAAAAGCGATGGCGGTGATGATGTCAAAGTAGGTATTGAGGGAAAAGTATCTAATGATGTTACAGATTCTTCGTCAGAAGGTACAAATTATTTACAAAGTGCTGATAACTCATCAAGTAATGGTACAGACTCTACGTCAAAAGACTCAAATGCTTCACAAGGTGCTGATAACTCATCAAGTAATGGTACAGACTCTACATCAAAAGACTCAAATGCTTCACAAGGTGCTGATAACTCATCAAGTAATGGTACAGACTCTACATCAAAAGACTCAAATGCTTCATCAACTGCAAGCAACACCGATGCTTCATTTGAAAAAGAAGCTCTAGATACAATTGAAGAAATAAAAAATATACTCGAGAATGGAATAAATGATAAAAGAACATATAGATATGTTATGACAAAATTACATCCTGATTCCTGGAGCAGAAAATCAATTTCAGAAGAAACAGAACAAATTTTAAGTGATTTAGCAAAAGAAGTAAATATTAGATATAGTGGTAAATTTCGATGATATTCTTTGAACATAAATAATTATGCAACTTCAAGAGTGTAGCCTAATTCTTTTAGTAATTTCCCTATTGTGTCAAAACGAGGTATGCGCTCGCCTTTGAATATTTCATATAACGCTTTTCTTGTTATTCCTGTTTTTCTTGAAAATTCAGAAATACTGTAGCGTGCTTTTACTACTTTCTCAAGCGAAGCAAAAAACAATTCATAATTGCCTTCATTTATAAAATCTTGAATACTTACATTCAAATACATTTTTTGATATTCCATATCCTGCAATACTTCTTGCATGTGTTCATCATGAGTTTTAAATTCTTTTTTTATTTTATCGGTAATCATTAATTGAACCTTTCTTTTGTATCTTCCATATTTATATTGTATCTAAAAAGATACAAATGATCAAGATGTAATTTATATATTAAAGGAGTTAAAAAATGATACTGGAAGGCAATTCATATAACAATTGGTCGGGGAACTGTTCAACTGTTACGGTTGAATTTTATTTTTATATTGAGAGAAAAATTTGTTTAAATAAAATATTATTTTAATAAACTCAATTAATATTTCTTAACTCATTTGAAAAAAGTACATTATATGTTATAAAGTTAAAACAAATGAACTAACAGAAATGGAATGAAGTTTTGAATCATCAGTTATATATTTTAATATATGCCATATTTTTAGGGTATTCCGCAAGTACGGGAAATAATATTTTTATTATATCTGTTATAGCCCTTGGGATTTTAATTTTGGCTTTTGTTCCGGTTTATAAGAAATACAGAAAAAATAAGATAAAAAGCCATATTGAATCAGAAAATGAAGGTTCTGTTTTGAATGTTAACAGAGCATATTGGTGGGAAATTGAAGAGCTGCCGGGGTTTAACAGGGTTTCTGCAAAAAAAGCCGTTTGGATTAGGAAACATAACGGCAAATATCTATCTAAAAAAGATTTTTGCGAAAAAAATGGTATTAATAATCCTAAAGGTATTATTAAATATATTTCTTTGTAATTTTTCAAATTTTATTTAAAAGTGACAAAATGTAAATCTTTTTAAAAGATAAGGCAAAAAAAATATTTTGGATTTTTAGTGCATGTGTAAAAAGCCAATTGGATGTTTATCATGAACGTTTTGGATAATATTACGGGTATAAAAACACAGCCGATATCTTCTTCTCAAACAAATGCTTCAACCGGATTTAAAGCACCGAATTCTACCGTTAAAACATCAATTTTTAATATAAATGATTTACACGGTCAAATTCCGAAAATGGAACGTCTTACAACTGCCGCTAAACATGCTGAACTAAATGCAAAACAAGATAATTCTTCTCTGTTGAAACTTTGCATGGGTGATACTTTTATTGGTTCGGATTATAATAAAAATCTTGTCTGCTCAAAATTTTTAGATATATCGGGTATTGATGCGGAAACCTTAGGTAATCATGAATTTGATATTACCGCTTCAATATGCGGTGATTTATTAAAAAATTCAAAAGCAAAAATACTCGGTATGAATATAAATTTCCCCGATAATAAATCAGCTCTTTCTCAAAAAGTACTTCGTTCTGCCGTTATAAAAGATGAAAATGGAAATAATTACGGTTTAATAGGTTTGCAGCCCTCTGATATGGAATCAAGGTTAAAAGATAAAAAAATATTAGAAGGTATTACTAG
>JAJQHF010000245.1 GCA_021199975.1 Candidatus Gastranaerophilales bacterium | reverse complement strand
CTATTTTTATTGCTATTGTATTATTTTTATTGATAGGAGGTATAATAGGCAGGATTTATGCTTTATTAACTATAAATAAAGCTATAGCGCCAAAACCGCTATAATAAATTAGTTATAAAATAGAAAGATATTATGTTATATCTTTCTATTTTTTGTGTTTATATATCAATTTTTTCCATTAATTCATCTGATATGTCAAAATTTGAATAGACATTTTGAACATCATCATGCTCTTCAAGTTTTTCTATTAAACGTAAAATACTTGCTGCTGTTTTTTCATCAGTAATTTCAATTGTATTTTCTGCTATTCTTGTTAATTCAGCAGAGCTTCCTTTAAATCCGTTTTTTTCTAATTCCTCAACACAAGATTGGAAATCCTCGGGGGCTGTAATTACTTTATAGACGTCGTCTTCTTCAATGACATCCTGCGCATTTGCTTCTATTGAAGCTTCAAATAATTTATCAAAATCAGTTGACTCTTTATCAAACTCAATAGAACCAACCTGTTTAAACATCCAACCGACGCAACCGGTTTCACCAAGATTACCGCCGAACTTAGAGAAATAACTTCTGATATCGCCTGCAGTTCTGTTTCTGTTATCGGTCATAGCTTCTATAAAAATTGCGCTCCCTCCTGCGCCGTAGCCTTCATAGGTTAATTCCTCCATGTTGTCAGCGCCTGAGCTTCCTGCTCCTTTTTCTATTGCTCTTTTAATATTATCATTAGGTAATCCTGCCGCTTTGGCTCTATCTATTGCTGTTCTTAATCTAAAATTTCCCGCAGGGTCAGCACCGCCTAATTTTGCTGCTACTATTAATTCCCTTGAAAATTTTTGGAATGTTACTCCCCTTGCAGCATCAACCACTGCTTTTTTTCGTTTTATTGTTGACCACTTTGAGTGTCCTGACATAGATTATCCTTTCTTATATTGTTTAATTTTTCTTTTATTGTAATATAAAAGTATGGAAAATGAAATAAATAAAGACATACAAGAGGCTCTTGATTTTTACAAGGCACAAAATTATGAGGAAGCTTTAAATTCTTTTCTTAAAGCTTCTGAAACAGAAGGAAATAATTCTAATCTTTTGAATAATATCGGCTTATGCTATTCAAAACTTGCTAAGGATGATTTGGCTGTTGAATACTTTATGAGAGCTTTGTCGTTAAACTCAAAAGCTGTTCAAACTTATATTAATCTTGCGGATGTTTATTACAGAAATAAAAATATAATAGAAGCAATAAATCTTCTTGAAAACGGGGTTACCATTATGCCTAATGAGATTGCATTGAAGCATTATCTTTCCCGTTTTTACCTTGAAGATTGCAGATATGATTTGGCAATGGATCAATTATTTGAGATTTTAGATATTGATTCTGATAATATAGATGCATATTGGGATTTGGGCAATATCCAATTTGAACTTGGCGATTATAACAGTGCCGTTGATAACTATGAAAATGTACTTGAAAAAATAACGGATAATGCTGTTTTATATTATCAAACCGCAGCTGCTTATGAAGCAAACGATAATATAGATAAGGCAATATCAAACCATTTAAAAGCTCTTTCCTGCAATGAAAATTTTCACCCTTCTTATAAAAAACTAGGTATCTTATTTATGGCTAGAAATGATATTGAAAGCGCTCTGGAGTATTTTCAAGATTATTTAAATTTTGATTTGCCATCAGAAGAAAAGAAAAATATTGAAGATTTAATAACAAGAATAAGTAAATAATCTATTCGGTTGTCTGATAAATTCTTTTTGTGAATATTTAATAATTTATACGTTATTATATTTTATCAGGTGATTTATATGAAGGATGTTGTTATTTATACCGTCGACTATTGCGGTTACTGTAAAAAAGCAGAACTTTTATTAAATGAAAAAGGTATTCCCTATAAAAAAATAGATATTACAAAAAATGAAAATGAATTTAGGGAAAAACTTGCTCAATACTATGATATAGAAGGAAAAGTTACGGTTCCGCAAATAATTATAGGCGGAAAACGTATAGGGGGTTATGATGTATTAGAAAAATTAAATAACTCCGGTAATTTGGATGAATTGTTAGAAAATTAGGATTGTTGTATTATGAATAAATTTTTTAATTACTATAATTCTTTGTGCGTTGGTGCTAACACTCCGACAATCTTTTCTGTTGATCCTTATGTTACCGCAATTAAGGAATTATTCGTTTCTGAATTACAGCAAATTGTTTATTATATTGAAAAATTAAAAGATTTGGCTGTAGATATGTCTGAATATACTGATAAAGTTATTGAATTTATATCAGTTTTAATTGTTAATCTTGATTTTAAAAAAGAAAGCTTTTTTATCATAATTGAAGACTTGTATAACAATAAAAAAATGCTGGAGAAAATGTATATTTCCGCTTGCGAAAAAGCCGGAAAAACTCCTCAATTACTTCCTGAAGCAAAAGAAAATCTATCTTCAAAAGAAATAATACTAAAAGCTTTAAATGACAGTGAAAGAAGCATACAGGGCAAAATATCCAAGATACATGTAAGCAAAGAAAGAAAAATTCTTTATGATATTATGATTAATCTTGTTTTAAATTCCTGCAATTGTCTTATTGAGTTAAAGGATTATGATGTGGATTTTGAAGGCGCAAAAAATCAGGTACTTAAACTCTTAAATACAACAAATTTCCCTTCTTTAACAGACGAAGAGCTTATACTTGTAATTAAGAATTTTTCATTATGTAACTATAAAATAATGAAAATATTATATGAAAGCATTATAAAAAAATTCGGACCCGTGAAAAAAACTAAGGTTTCTATAATTATGAAAAAAGGCAAAGCCATTCTTGTTTCAGGTCACAGTATTCAGGATTTGGAAAAAGTTTTGCTCTCCGTCAAAGGATTAAATATAAATGTCTATACACATCATGAAATGATTAACGCATTTCAATATGAAAAGTTTTCAAAGTATTCAAATTTAATAGGACACTATCAAAAATCAAATAATAATTTCCCGATTGATTTTGCTTCATTTCCGGGACCCATATACATATCAAAAAATTCAGCTCCAAAAATAGATGTTATAAGAGGGCAGATATATACTGCTTCAAAATATCCTGCTTACGGTATTGCAAAAATCGAAAACGGCGACTTCTCTCCATTGATAAAATATGCTTTAGATTCCAAGGGATTTGAAGAAGATATCGAAATTAACGAAATTCAAATAGGATACAACGAGCAGGAAATTTATGAAAAAGTTCAGCTGATAACAGAGAAGTTTAAAAATAAAGAAATTAATAATATTTTAATTATAGGTTTAATTGATAAATTTAATTTTTCTGATAAATATATTAATGATTTTCTTAAATTCGCACCTGTTAATGATTTCATAATTTCATTTTCTTATTACAAAGAACGTGATAATTTTTGGCGTGTAAATTCTTACTATGACTTTGGTGTTGTATATAAAGTAATTGAATTATTATCAGAAAACGCCCCCGATATATGTGAAAAAATTTCAATCTTTCTTCCTGATTGTAATTCAGATACAATTTCACATATTTTTAATCTCATACATTTGAAAATAAATAATATATTTCTAGGTCATTGCTGCCCAAATATTATAAATCCCGCAATAGTAGAAGGCTTAAAAGATTTATTCAATATAAAACCCTTATCAACGGCAAATGAGGATATAAAAAATCTAAAATAAAAGAGGAAGTCTAAACTTCCTCTTTTATTTTATGAACTACGATTCAAATGCATAATCAGAGTCCGGATTTTGATTTAGAGGATTATTTTTTATTTCAACGTCATCTCTGAAAGTTGATTTAACTGTTTTGACATAACCGCCGTCGGTAACAACAGTATCTTTACCCCAACCGCCATTTATTTTCTTTATATTAGAATCCTCTGCAGAAATTTCATCTGCACCTTTTCCGCCTTTTACTTTATCAACATAGCTGTTATAAACGGTTATAGTATCATCGCCTTTACCGCCTTTTATTTTACCAACATCTGAATCTGCGACATAAATACTGTCATCACCTTTTTTCCCTTTTATTTTTTTTACGTCGCTGCTTATAACAGTTATATTATCATCACCTTTTGTTCCTTTTATAGTTGCATTTTGCGCTCCATCAACATATACTGACCCGTCCGCAGTTTCATAAATTGCTCCAGTATTTGCATCTGTTGAAATTTTTACACCTGTTGATGTTTTATAGTAATCTTTACCTGTAAATATGTGTTTTAATTTGTTGAAAAACCCTTTGTTTTTTTCCAATTTATTTTCATCTGAAAGTATTGAATAATCAGAAGCTGTTGTATCTTCGTCAAAAATACTTGTATCTGAAACTTCTGTTTCTGTATTTTCTGTGCTGATTGTTGTTCCTTGCCATTGTGTGTAATCAATTCCGCCGCTTGTACCGCTAACATTTGTCATAAAATATTCTCCTTTTAATTTAAAAATCAACACATATTAAAAAAAAATTAAATATTATGATTCCTATAAATTCTTACTATAATACAAATATTACGCTAAAAAAGAATT
>JAJQHF010000210.1 GCA_021199975.1 Candidatus Gastranaerophilales bacterium | reverse complement strand
ACATGTAAAGTAGTGGTATAATAATTTCTGTATTTAATTATGATAATTTCTTCAACTATTCCTTTAGATGTAAGTTTTTCAAAAAATAAATCATTATATAATAATGTTAGAAATCAACCGAGTTTTAGTAATGATAGGTTACGGTTATACACTATGAATAATAATGAAGACTTTTTTGCTACCAAAAGAAATGGTCATTTGTTAAAAGATACATTTAACAAAGAACTAAATACATTGGATATACGTTCAAACGGTTTATATCCTGCTAATGTTTTAAGTAATTTAGCATATAAACCTTTTGTTTTTGATGATGTTTATTGTTCTTCAATGGAAGGTTTTCTGCAAAGTCTAAAAACAAAAGATGTCCAAGAACAAAGAAAAACCTGCTTATTATATGGCGGAAGCGCAAGGAAAAAATCGAGCAAATATAAGAATTGGAAAACAGAGCAGAAACTCTATTGGAATGGTAAGGAATATGATAGAGATTCAAAAGAATATGAAGAACTTTTATATAATGCATATAAAAAATGTTATGAACAAAATGATATTTTCAAAGAAGCTCTCAGTTCAACAAAAAATCTTACATTGACACATAAAGACGGTAAAATAGACAAAGATAGCACTATTATAACACAAGAAGAATTTATTAATATTCTGACAAAACTTAGAGATGATGTTTAAATATTTTCTTTAATTGTTTCTATTTTTTCTAAAATTGATTGCATTTGTTTTTGCCATTCTTTTACTCCGACTTTTCCGCTGGGTCTTTTTATGTTTTCAGGATTTACCCCTGCTGCAAGAGCAAACGGAGCAGCACCGTATGTATTATTATTGGGGCATTTTAAACCGGAAGGAGATGGCACTGCAATCATGGTGCCTGATATACCGGGTCTGCCATATCCTTTTCGTGTTCCGTTTTTTGTCATTATTGAACTGACTGAATGTTGTAATTTGTTATTTAAATCAGCAAAACTATCAGTTTCATTATATGGTTTCGCTTCAATTATAGGTACGGGCGGAGTCATTATTTTTGCTTTATCTTTGTATTTATCAAAAAATTCCTCCATGGTTTTGGAATCACGTTGATTTAATGCACCTGTAAGTTTTAATTTGTTCATATCAAATTCAGAAATAGAATCAAAAACCTTTTGTGCACAAGGAGAAATAACTAGCGGGGAAAAAACTATAGTTAATTGTTTATCTGGCAAATCAAGACTGTTTAAAATTCTTGCTGTTTCAACAGCCATACTTCTTCCTGTAATCGCACAATCATCAGGTACAACAATTGTTATATTATTATAACCCTTACTTTTATCTTCAATAAAAGCATTCATTTTGTCAAAGTTATAATTTCTATTTTCTTTTTCTAGCATATCAAAGTTTAAAATAGATTCTTCACTTAAACCGTTTGCTTCGGCATACCACTTTGTCATATATTCATTACTTGTTCCTATTGTTTTTCTGCTGTTATGATCCTTTGGATCAAGAATAAATATTTTGCTGTTTGAATTATCCTGAAGTGATTTATGATAATTCCTAAATATATCCAAAGCCGAATTTTTATCTTTTATACATACAAATCCTTCATCTGCAATATTTTTTATTGCTTTATATTCCTGCGAATATGGCGGAGCAAGAACACAGGCGGCAGATATCAAATTCTTATTATCAATTTTATATTTATTAGAAGCTGTTTGAGTTTCTCTTTTTCCAAATGAAACATATCCCGTAAACGGGGAAGATATTTTTTTATTGGAAAAGATAAAAGTATCAGCAGGCAATACAGGATTTTGAATATTATAATTTTTAGCTGATTTCTGTTTATTATTATCAGTAAATTTTGGAATATAAGAATTTAAACTGATACAATTAATTTTCATATAAAAACTCCTTTTTATATATCAAAAGATAAAAGAAAAAACAAGATTAAAATTGCGCATTTTCAGCAGGTTGTAAATTAAATTTAACAATCAAAAAATCTATCACCAAATAAAAAAGCCCCTAAACGGGACTATATAAGTGGTGCGTCTGGCGCGATTCGAACGCGCGACCTATCCCTTAAAAGGGGAGTGCTCTACCTGCTGAGCTACAGACGCATTTGTCTTTACTTCCTTGAATACAATACCAAGAACATTTTTTAGAGTCAACAGATTTTTTAATTATTAAACACGTTCAGGTTTTTTGTCTGACTTTATTATATGAATATTTCTTGTTTCAGAAAGCATTTGCCTTGCAGCTGCAAGTTTTTCTTTGTTTTCTTTGCTTATGCTGTTTGAAGTTATAAGCCTGTCTATAAAATTATTGTTTAATTTAACAGCTTTATGAAGTGCGCCGATTTCTTCAAGCACGTCTTTTATTTCGACAAAATCATAAGCATAAGATTGTTTGGATTGATATATAAGAGTTTCACCATTTGGAGAATGAATATTTTCCCCGCCTTTTTCAAAATATAACCTGAAAACAGATTTTAAATCCTGTATTTCTGACTGCATAATTTGAACAGCCTGCTGTATCCTTAAATATCTTTCAAATAAGTAATCTATATTATCCAATTGTTGAATTTGCCAGGCATATTTTTTTTCATAAAGCTTTTTAAGTTCCGGATATGCTTTGGCTAAACCTTCCGTATCTGCCATAGCACGGTGGCGGGTGGAAAATTCCACATTAAATTTATTCATTAAGCTTTCAAGTCCGCAAGATTCAAGTTCGGGATAAATTTCTTTAAACATCATTTGCGAATCTATTCTTGTATTTGTAATAGGTTTGCCTGTCTGCCTTATACTGGCTTCATTAATAAATGAATAATCAAAAATTACATTATGCGCAACAATTGGGTAATCACCGATAAAATCAAGAATCATCGGCAGAACTTCAGATTCTGTAGGTGCATCTTTAACATCATCCTCTGTAATACCATGAATTGCAATACTTGATTTTCTTATATGCTGTTCAGGATTAATAAGAGTTTCAAATCTGTCTTTCATTTTGCCGTTTTCAAGCCTGATAGCGGCAAATTCAACCATTCTTTCTTTTGTATAATCCAATCCTGTTGTTTCAACATCTAAAACTATTTCAATACATTTTTTCCTCGGCACAACCCAATTTCTCCCCTTTACATTAGTAATATATCATAAAGACGTCATGGGGGCAATTTTAAAACTATTTATTATCCAAAATGTAAAATAATCTTTTTATGCCCCCGGTGTTTTTAGCTACGCAAAAACAATGGTGGCATAAAAAGATTATTTTATATTTTGAAATTGATATAATTAGCTAAATTTTTATAATTTTTTAATATTAAACTGTTAAGTAGTAGAAAAATTAATGTACCCGTAGTAACATATAGAAGTAATAAAAAAATGGATTTGTTCAAATGGGAAGAATAGTTCTAAACAAAGACAGATGTAAAGCGTGTTATTTATGTATAGATGCCTGCCCAAACAAAGTATTGGAGGAGGATAATACGGTAAATGCACTCGGGTATTATCCCGCAAAAGTAAACACCGAAAAAACATGTTCGGGATGTACAATATGTGCAAAAGTATGTCCTGATATGGCAATTGAAAAGGTATACAGATGAAAAGAGAAAAAGAACTGCTAAAGGGAAATTATGCAATAGCTCAAGCAGCCGTAGAAGCAGGATGTCAGAGCTATTTTGGATATCCTATTACACCTCAAAGCGAAATAGGAGAATATTTAAGTACGAAAATGCCCGAACTGGGAAGGGCTTATGTAGCGGCAGAAAGTGAAGTTGCCGCTATAAGCATGCTTTTGGGCGCCGGTTCAACCGGTGTAAAAGCCATGACATCATCATCTTCTTGTGCTGTAGCACTTATGCAGGAAGGGCTTTCTTTTATAGCGGGTGATGAAATTCCTTGCGTATTGGTAAGCGTAATGAGAGGCGGCCCGGGACTCGGGTATATTTATCCTTCGCAGGGTGACTATTTTCAGGCAACAAAAGGCGGAGGGAACGGAGATTATAAGCTTGTTACATATGCTCCCGCAAGTGTTCAGGAATGCGTGGATTTAACATATAAATGCTTCTATGTTTCTCAAAAATATCGTACTCCCGTCTGCTTATTAGCTGACGGCATGCTCGGTCAAATGATGGAACCGGCGGTTATCGGTGAATATCCTTATGAAGAAATTGACCAATCTTCCTGGGCTTTAGACGGTGCTAAAGACCGTGAACCCAGACATATTGCTTCTATTGAAAGAGAACAGGAAACTTTGCGGAAAAGAGTTGTTAAAATATTTGAAAAATATAACAAGATTTTAGAAAATGAAAATCTTTTTGAAAAATATGAAACAGAAGGTGCAAAGCTTGTAATTACAGCATTTGGAAGTATTGCAAGAATTGCAAAAGCCGCTGTTAAAAAAGCAAGGAAAAACGGATTAAAAGTCGGTTTATTCAGACCTATTCTGCTTAATCCTTTCCCCGAAAAAACTTTGGCAGAAATAGCAAAAAAAGTTGACGGAATACTTGATATTGAGCTTAACTGCGGTCAAATGCTTCAGGATATTAAAGCAAGTATAGCTTGCGCCGCAACTATTC
>JAJQHF010000276.1 GCA_021199975.1 Candidatus Gastranaerophilales bacterium | reverse complement strand
ATAATTAATCTATGTTTATTAAAAATTTGGAAATTACAAATTTCAGAAATTATTCTAATATTAAGATTGATTTAAATTCTTATAAAATTCTTTTTATAGGTAAAAATGCGCAGGGTAAAACAAATCTCCTTGAAGCAGTATATTATCTTTCAACACTTGATTCTTTCAGGGCAAAAACAGATACAGAACTTATTAAGAAGGATGAAAATTTCTGCACTATTAAAGCCGGAATTAAAAAATTTGATATTGATATTGATTTAGAAGTTAATATTAATCCTCCGAACAGAAAAAAATTAAAAGTAAACGGTTTAAGCAAAAATAAGTCCTCTGATTTTATAAGCAATATTTCCACGGTTTGTTTTACATCAAATGACTTACTGTTACTTAGAGGAACACCGGAGGACAGAAGAAAATGGCTTGATTTGGCAATCTGTCAAATTTATCCTGCTTATATTGAAAGATTAAATAAATACAACAAAATAAAAACTCAAAAAAATAATTATCTTAAAAACTTAAAAGGCAGCTTTAATGCGGATTCTTCGTTATTGGATGTTTGGAACGAACAACTTGCCATATCAGGCAGCAATATAACTTTTATAAGAATAAACTTTCTTTATGAATTGCAAAAAATTGCAAAAATTAAACACACTCAAATCTCAAAAACAGAAGAACTTTCTATAATATATAATTCGACAATAATAGGCGATATTAACACAGATAATAAAATTGAGTTTGATAATAAGTTTATACTTGAAAAATTTAAGCAAAAACTTGAAGAAAAAAAACAAGAAGAAATAATACGTGGACAATCCGTAACAGGTGTACACAGAGATGATATTTCCTATTTTATAAACAATAATGATGCAAAAAAATATGCGTCACAGGGGCAGCAGCGTACTATTGTTTTATCGTTGAAACTTGCAGAGCTTGAACTCATAAAAGAAAAAATTAACTCTAAAGCAATTTTACTTCTTGATGATGTTCTTGCGGAACTTGATGATTTAAGACAAAATTTTCTGCTTGATGCAATAGGAAGCGAAACCCAAACAATAATAACCTCTGTTGATACTCTGCATTTTAAAGAAGAATACTTAAAAGATGTTGAAATATTTGAAATTAAGGAAAATATTGTTCGTAAAATATAAATTACCAAGGATAACCATCGTCAAAATCCCAACTGTTTTTCATTATTCTTGCAGCACAATAATTTCCTGTTCCGCTTTTTGAACAATCTTTTTTTACTGCATCCTGACTTTTATTATATCCGTGTGCTTTAATCCCTATATCGTCTGTTCTGTAAAACATAAAAACATCTCGGCCGTACTTATTTGGTTTTTTTGCACCGTTGATATCCACTTTTATGACAGGATAGTATGCACCTGTAGTATTTGAAAATACAACAAATGAATAAGACATACCATCAATAGTAACAAATGCAATCCTGTTAGATGCCGCAACAAAAACACCAGCGGTACCATCTAACTGAGTGAATGGAGCATTGGATTTATATCCGCATTCAGTACCTGTGCTGCAATACTTCATTATGTTAAAATAAGGTTTAATATATGTTGTATAATAACTATCAATTCCAATATCTTTTGCACTTTCCCATGTTGAACTGTGTCCATAGTCAACTTGTGCCATTCTTTCCCAATTTGTTAAAGTTGAATATGCTTTTTTAAGACCTGTTATAGTTTCCCTTCTATCTGTTGTTTGTATTATAGCCGGTACTGTGATTGCAGCTATCACACCTATTATAACAAGGGCTATTAAGACTTCTGATAAAGTAAAAGCTTTTAATTTAAACTTTTTACACATAGGATTTTTACCTTTTCTTAATTAAATAATGATATTATACATATAATATCATTATTTAATTACAGTATACCCAAAATCAATGATTTTGTAAAGTTAACGTAAGTATAAAATCATGGAGATACAACTGTTTATGAAGAAAAAATTATCACGTTCCGGAAGCGGCTGGGCTTTATTCATGCCAAAAACTCTCTTGGAACTTATTGATGTTGACCCGGAAACGGATATGTTGGAAGTTAAGGTAGAAAATAACACGGTAAAAATAACTAAAGCAGAAATTTCAATAAATAATGAGAATTAAAAATTCTCCACAATATACAAAAAAATACCAAAGTATGAACTTTGGTATTTTTTAAATTCTTAATATTGATTAGAAGTTTAACCCTGCTTCTCTTGCGGCATCGGCAAGGGCGGCAACTCTGCCGTGATATAAAAAACCGCCTCTGTCAAATACAACATCTTTAACGCCTGCTTTTAAAGCTTTCTTTGCAATAGCTTCTCCAACAGCTTTTGCAGATTCTATATTTCCGCCGTGAGCTAAATCTTTTCTTAAATCTTTATCAATAGAAGAAGCCGAAACAATTGTTACTCCTTTAACATCATCTATAATCTGAGCATAAATATGTTTTGTGCTTCGATAAACAGCTAAACGAGGTGACTCTGTCGTTCCTGACAACTTAGCTCTTAATCTTTGATGACGTTTTTGTGTTGCTTCTTTTTTGTTTGCCTGTTTAATCATTTTTCTTTCCTTTCACCCAAACCTTCTTGCAACTGCAAGGGTTTATACTGGCTTGTTATATACTATACTTGTTATTTACTATTTTTTACCTGTTTTTCCGGCTTTTCTTCTGATATATTCGCCTTCATATTTAACACCTTTTCCTTTGTAAACTTCAGGAGGTCTTTTGCTTCTGATTAATGCGGCTATATCACCAACCATTTGTTTGTTAGAGCCTGATACCGTAATTTTTGTATTTTGTTCTACGGCAATTTTTATGCCTTCAGGTGCAGTAATATCAACAGGGTGCGAATAGCCTAAAGCTAAGTTTAATGTATTTCCTTGAACAGCCGCACGATAACCTACACCGACTATTTCAAGTTTTTTTACAAAACCTGTCTTAACACCGTTTATAACATTAGATGCCAATGTTCTTGATAAACCGTGTAAAGAACGTGCTTTTCTTTCATCATTTACTCTTGTTAAAACAACAGTATTATCAACTTTTTCAATTTTTATTTCAGGACGTAATTCAACTGATTCAGTACCTAAAGGTCCTTTTGCGGTTATAACCTGACCGTTTATTGTTACCTCAACTCCTTCAGGAATTACTATGGGTAATTTACCTATACGTGACATTTTTTTATCTCCAATTTTAATTATTTACTTACCAAATTGTTTATTACCAAATATAACAAAGAACTTCACCGCCGACATTTTCACTTTTTGCTTTTCTGTCTGTCAATAAACCTTTGCTTGTTGATATAACAGCTATACCCATTCCGCCTAAAACTTGAGGTATATCTTTTGCTTTACAATAGTTTCTTAAACCCGGTCTTGAAACTCTCTTTAAATTTGAAATAACAGGTTTTGATTTCTCATCATATTTCAATGTTATTTTTAATGTTTTATAGCTTGCGCCTTCTTTTTGTTCAACAGAATAGTTATCAATATAACCTTCATTTTTTAACAATTTTGCTAATTCAGCCTTTAATTTTGAACTTGGCATATCTACTTCGGGTAAAGATACCATGTTGGCATTTCTAATTCTTGTGAGCATATCTGCTATCGGATCTGTATTCATTTTTCTTTTTCCTTTACTTTTTATGATTTAGGGTTTTCTTTGGATTTTTATTGTAATCGGTTTTAATCCTTTTACTCTCTCCTTACCCTGCATCAACTACTTACTGAAATTTATTCGGCAGTATAGAAAAGCTTTTTAATTTTAAGCGGCTTAAAATTCCTTCTTAGGGCTTAGTCTGTATATTACCTTAGATTCTTGTTCTTTAGGTGTGTGGGGGGGGGGACAAATGAAATTTAAATCCTTAAATTTCCCTTCCTCTTAAACTTGTCATCCGTCTTACTTCTTCAACCATACAAGCTTATATCATTTCTTTTTCGCCCAATACACTCTGCCCCCTTTCCCAAGGGATTTTGTTACCAGCTTGCTTTAACTACACCGGGCAATAAACCTTGATGAGCCATTTTTCTTAAACATATTCTGCAAATGCCGAAATCTCTGTGAAATCCGTGAGGACGACCACAGATTGAACATCTGTTATGAAGTCTTACTTTCGGATATTTTCCTTTTGCTGCTAATGCTTCTCTCTTCAGCTCTTTATCTATCATTGATTTTTTAGCCACGTTTTTTACTCCTTTTATTATTTTTTAAATGGCATTCCAAGTGCTCTTAATAAAGCTCTTGCTTCTTCATCCGTATTTGCTGTTGTTATTATTGAAATATTCATACCATGAACCGCATCCAATTCATCATAAGAAATTTCAGGGAACAATGATTGTTCTTTTAAGCCGAGTGTATAATTTCCTCTGCCGTCAAAACTTTTGGAACTTACACCTCTAAAGTCACGAATTCTAGGGAGAACGACGCAAATTAACTTTTGCAGAAAATCATACATTCTTTCACCTCTGAGTGTAACCATTGCACCAACAGGCATACCTTCTCTTAACTTAAATGCGGCAATTGATTTTTTTGCTTTTGTGGATAATGCTTTTTGCCCTGCAATTTTAGTTAATTGATTTACAATAGTTTCAGCTAATTTAGAGTTATGGCACGCTTCGCCGACACCCATATTTAAAACTATTTTGCTTAATTTAGGAATTTGATGAATATTTTCATACTTAAATTCATCTTGAAGAACTTTCTTTACCTCTTCATCATATTTACTTTTTAAGTTTTTTGTTACTACTGTCATTTTTCTTTTCCTTCCGTAGAATGTATCCCCTCGATTAAATCTTGGAATACCCATACATTTTTAATTTATATTGTTTGGCGCTAACTTAATTTTAAAGTCAGGCTGACCGGTCTTGCGGTTAAATTATAACGCACTCCTAGTCAAGTTTTTCTCCGCATTTTTTACAAATACGAACTTTTTTATTATCTACAACACTGTATTTTATTCTTGTTGCTTTTTCACAAGCGGGACAATACAACATAACTTTAGAAGAATCCATAGGAGCTTCCATTTTTATTAAGCCGCCTTGGTTTCCGCCTTGAGCCTTTTGAGCTTTTGTTACTATGTTTGCACCTTCAACAACAACTTTATTTTCAGATGTTATAACTTTTTTAACGGAACTTACTTTACCTTTGTCCTTACCTGATGTAACGACAACTTTATCTCCGCTTTTAACGTGTATAGGGTGTTTTTCAACCGGTTTTTTGTTTCTCATCTCATTTCTCCTATATTACTTCCGGAGCAAGAGAAATTATTTTCATAAAGTTTTTATCTCTAAGCTCTCTGGCAACAGGGCCAAATACACGTGTACCTCTCGGGTTGCCGTCTTTGTTAATAATAACCGCTGCATTTTCATCAAATCTGATTACACTGCCGTCAGCTCTTTTTATATCAGCTTTCGTTCTTACAACAACGGCTTTAACTACTTCAGATTTTTTTACAGCCATATTTGGTGTAGCATCTTTTACCGCTGCTACTATAACATCTCCTACATGCGCATATTTCTTGTTTGAACTTCCCATTACACGGATACATAACAATTCTTTTGCACCTGTATTATCTGCTACTTGTAATCTGGTTTCTTGCTGTATCATTTTATTTCATCCTTTGAAATTACTTATTTTTGCGTTATTTTACTTTTTCTACAATTTCAGCTACAACCCAATGTTTGTCACCTGAAATCGGTTTAGACTCAACTATTCTTACAATATCACCTTCTGAACACTGGTTTAATTCATCATGAGCTTTGTAATTTTTTGTTGTTTCTATAATTTTTTTATACTTTGGATGCTGATTGTAAGAAGCGACTTTAACAACAGCCGTTTTTTCCATTTTATTGCTTACTACAACACCTTGTTTTTCCTTCTTAGGCATTTTAATTTGACCTCATTTTTTATACTGTTTCTTTTTGTTTTATTACTGTTTTTACTCTTGCTATTGTTCTTCTGATTTCTTTAATTTGAGAATTTGCTCTTCCCAAATCAGTAGCATTTTCATATTTATTGGTAAATTTTTTAAATCTTATATCAAATAACTGTTTTTTATAATCAACTATTATTTCATTTAATTCATTTACCGATTTTTCACGTATTTCTTCTATTTTCATAGTTATTCACCTGTCTTCTCAACAATTTTAACTTTAATCGGAAGTTTTTGAGCAGCCAATTCAAGTGCGTGAACAGCTACTTCTCTTTGCGGATAATCGAGTTCAAAAAGAATTCTACCCGGTTTAACAACAGCTACCCAGTATTCAGGATTGCCTTTACCGCTTCCCATACGGGTTTCTGCGGGTTTCTTTGTTATAGGTTTATCGGGGAATATCTTAATCCAAACATTACCGCCTCTTTTTATTTCACGTGTCATTGCTCTTCTTGCAGCTTCTATTTGTCTGCTTGTAATCCAAGCAGGATCTTGAGCCTGCAAGCCGTATG
The DNA here is from genome assembly GCA_021199975.1 of Candidatus Gastranaerophilales bacterium. GTDB lineage: Bacteria > Cyanobacteriota > Vampirovibrionia > Gastranaerophilales > Gastranaerophilaceae > Avigastranaerophilus. The sequence continues at coordinate 17,387 of JAJQHF010000276.1, read as the reverse complement.
AACCGAGTTCCAATTGCGTTCCTCTGGTTTCATGACCGCTTCTTCTGCCTTTCTGCATTTTACGATATTTAGTTTTCTTGGGCATTAACATGATAGTTTTTCGCTCCTAATTCATTATTTACCTTAATTATTTTCTTCTTCGACAACAGTTGTCTGCTCAGTTTGCTGGGGCGCTGCTGATTTTTTCTTTCTTCTTCCGCCTGCAGGTTTTTCATCATAGTTATTTACACCTGCTTTTTTAGCTTTTATGTTTTGGTCTGCCATTTCTCCGGGCATTAAATTACCCTTGAAAATCCAAACCTTAACTCCAATTTTACCCATTATAGTATCAGCTTCCGAAAATCCGTAATCAACATTAGCTCTTAATGTTTGAAGAGGAATTCTTCCTTCTTTTGCCCATTCGCTTCTTGCAATTTCGGCACCGCCTAATCTGCCTGATACCATAACTTTTATACCTTGAGCTCCTGCTCTCATTGCTCTTTGCATAGCCTGCTTCATTGCTCTTCTGAACGCAATACGTTTTTCAAGCTGAAGTGCAATTGATTCCGCAACTAACTGCGAATCTACATCCACTCTTGCAACCTCAACGACATCTATTGTTACTGATTTATTTATTAACTTTGCAACTGCCGCCTTTAATTCATCAATACCCTGTCCGCCTCTGCCGACTACAACACCGGGTTTTGCTGTTACTACAGTCACTGTTACATTTTGAGCTTTTCTGGCAATCAATACTCTTGAAATTCCGGCAGTATAAAGTCTTTTCTTTACAAATTTTCTGATTTTTGCATCTTCTGCCAAAAATTCCGGATAATCCTTCTTTGCAAACCAGGTGCTGAACCACGGTTGTATTATACCTACTCTAAATCCGGTCGGATGTGTCTTTTGTCCCATATCTATTACCTTCTACTTCGATTCTTCATTCGTTACTTTAACAGTTAAATGAGATGTGCGTTTAACTCTTGCATACATTCTGCCTTGAGCTCTCGGCTTTCCTCTTTTAAGTGTTCTTGATTCATCAGCATATATTTCTGAAACTTTTAATGCCTCTGCTGTTGCACCGAATTTTTCCGTTGCATTAGCAACAGCCGCTGTTATATTCTTTTCTACAACTCTAGCTGCAAAATACGGCATAAATTTCAACATGCTTAAAGCATCTGCCGCTGATTTGCCCCTTACAAGATTTATCACTCTGCGCAACTTTCTTGCAGGCATTGTTATATCTGTTTGTCTTGCCTTAGCTTCCATAATCTATTTCCTTTTCGCTGTTTTATCTTGCCCTGCGTGGCCTCTAAACATTCTTGTAGGTGCAAATTCACCTAATCTGTGTCCTACCATAGGCTCTGATATATATACAGGTACATGTGTTTTACCGTTATATACTGCTATCGTGTGTCCGACCATGTCGGGATTTTCAGGAGTAATCATAGACGCTCTTGACCAAGTCTTTATTACTCTCTTTTCTTTATTGGCATTTAACTTATCTATTTTTGCCTTTAAAGAATCGTGTACATATACACCTTTTTTAAGTGAACGAGTCATTAATTATCTCCTTTATTAGCGTTTTCTTTCTCTTACAATTAATTTACCTGAGGCTTTTTTAGCTTTTCTTGTCTTTTGACCCAGTGCCGGCTTGCCCCAAGGAGTTTTTGGATTTCCTCCGGGTCCTGTTTTACCTTCGCCGCCGCCGTGGGGGTGATCACACGGGTTCATTGTAACACCTCTTACCGTAGGTCTTATTCCTAAGTATCTTGTACGACCTGCTTTACCGATTTTAAGGTTTTTAAACTCAGCATTACCTAATACACCGATTGTAGCCAAACATTCTTTTCTTATCATTCTCATTTCTGAACTGGGCATTTTTACGGTTACATAATTGCCTTCTTTTGCCATTAATTGAGCGCTTCCGCCTGCTGTTCTTACTAACTTTGCGCCTCTGCCGGGTATTAATTCTATATTATGTATTACTGTACCTAAAGGAATTAACTCTAAAGGTATTGCGTTACCTGTTTGTATTTCGGCTTCAGGTCCCGACATTATTGTATCACCGACTTTTAAATCGTGCGGAGTTAGTATATATCTTTTCTCTCCATCTGCATAACAAACAAGTGAAATTCTTACATTTCTGTTAGGATCATATTCTACAGTCTTTACAACTGCAGGAATGCCGAATTTATCACGTTTGAAGTCGATTATACGATATGCCTGCTTATGACCTCCGCCTTTATGACGGCATGTAATTCTGCCTGTATTATTTCTTCCGGCTGTTTTTTTAATAGGGGATAATAACGATTTTTCGGGTGTAGTTGTTGTTATTTCCGAAAAATCACTTTTTGTCATTCCTCTTTGTCCCGGAGATGTCGGATTTATTTTTCTTATACCCATTGGTTTACACTCCTGCTAATTCTTCAATAGGATCACCCTCAATTGTAACTATTGCTTTTTTGCTTGATTGAGTTCTTCCGACTGAATATCCTACTCTTTTTGTATGTGACGGCATATAAACCGTTCTTACTTTTTTAACCTTTCTGTTAGGAAACGCCAATTCAATTGCCTGTGCAATCTCGGTTTTTGTTGCATCTTTATCAACTTCAAATGTATATTGAGATTGCGCTGTTGCAGTCATTGATTTTTCCGTAATTAAAGGTTTTTTGATTATATCGTATAATCTTTCTTTGTTTTGTTTCATTGTACTCATTATTTTGATAACCTCTCAGTTATTTCTAATATTGCCGCTTCTGTCATTACAAGAGTGTCTGCTTCCAATAAATCTTTTACATTTAAATTTAACGGTAAAATGATTTTTACATTCGGAAGGTTTCTTGCCGCTAATTCCAACTGACCGTTTTCAGGTGCTTTTGCATCAGCTATTATTAAGATTTTTCCTTCTAGCTTTAATGCCTTTAAAGCTTCAACTACCATTTTAGTCTTTGCTTCCGTTATTTCCGAAAAATCTTTTACTAAAACTGTGCTGTCTAATCTTGCGGATAAAGCGGATTTTAAAGCTAATCTTCTTGCTTTTTGAGGCATTGCGAAGCTGTAATCTCTTGGTTTTGGTCCGAATATAACACCGCCGCCTGCAAATAACGGACTTCTTAATGAACCTGCTCTTGCTCTGCCTGTTCCTTTTTGTTTCCACGGTTTCTTTCCGCCGCCTGAAACTTCAGCTCTTGTTTTTGTATTTGCGCTTCCGCTTCTTGCATTATTTAATTGTCTTCTTAATGCCATGTGCATTACGTGCAAATTCGGTTCTACTCCGAATACTTTATCATCAAGAGTAATTTGTCCGACTTGCTTTCCGCTTGTACTTAATATTGAAACTTCTTTTGTCATAATTTCTTTTCCTTGTTTTATTTTTGTTTTTCTTGGATTTTGCCTTGAAATTCCTTTTTGCCCCAGCCTGTCATTCACTTCGCTTTCGCTCCCGCTCATTTCGGCTTTCGCTTTCCGGACTTCGTCCAATTAGAATTTCGCTAGTTCCATTTAACTCTTGACGGTACTACCGTTACTAATTTTCCTTCAGGTCCCGGTACTGAACCTTTTACAAGCAATAAATTATTTTCATTATCAACTCTTACTACCGTAAGTTTTGTAATGGTAACTCTTTCATTGCCCATATTTCCTGCCATTCTCTTGCCTTTTATTACACGTCCCGGAGTTGTACCTGCTCCGATTGAACCGGGTTCTCTATGATTCTTTGAGCCATGAGCCATTGGTCCTCTGCTAAAGTTCCATCTCTTGACGGTACCTTGAAATCCTTTTCCGATTGATGTTCCTGTTACATCTACTTTTATTCCTTCCGCCAAAACACTTAAATCTATCTTTTGACCTACTTTGTAGCTTTCAGGATTATCTAATCTGAATTCTTGTAAATGTTTGAAATTTTCTAATCCGTTTTTCTTAAAATGACCTATTTCAGCTTTTGTTAAATGCTTTTCTTTTGCAGGTACTATACCTACTTGAATCGCATTATATCCGTCTGAATCTACTGTCTTAATTTGTGTAATTGTTAACGGATCAACTTTTATAACCGTTACGGGAATTGCAAGTCCTTCTTTATTAAATACTTGTGTCATCCCAAGTTTTTCACCTATTACTCCCAGTGTCATATTTCACCTTTCTTTTGTGAGCGCTACGTTTCTCTGTTTGCCTCGTAGATCACATTCAATTTTTTGGAGTTTCCTCTATTAAATTGTATGTGCCTGTTAATACTTTTAAAGTTTAACTTCTATATCTACTCCGGCAGGCAGATCCATTCTTGTTAATTCTTCTGTTGTTTGTGCTGTCGGATCATAAATATCAATTATTCTTTTGTGTATTCTCATCTCAAAATGTTCTCTCGATTTTTTATCAACATGAGGCGAGCGAAGTACACAATATAAACGGCGTTTCGTCGGTAACGGAACCGGTCCTGCTACTCTTGCTTCGGTTCTCTTTACCACTTCCACAATTTTACTTGCGGATAAATCGATTAATTTATGGTCATACGCTTTCAAACAAACTCTTATTCTTTGCTGCTTGCTTTCGTTCATTTCCACTTCCTTTTGTCTTACGGCTTTTGCTTTGAGCCATTCCTATATCTATAATTTATAAACCGTTTCCTTCTTGATTTACTCTTAATAAATATAAAATTTGCCCTTATCAGCATATTAAATTTATATTAAACATACTTCGCCGTCAACAACTATTTTTTTATTTTTTCATTTTTTCTTAATATTTCTTTATTTTTACGTTAATTTCTTGACTTTTTAAAAAATACTCAATTTCCAATTTCCTAATTGCGGGATTTTTTATTATTATGTTATAATTTCTGCAAGAATGAGGATAAGAATATATTGAAAAGAAATACAATAACAATTTTTTCATCAATTGCTTTTCTCCTTACAATAGAAAGCCTTATATTAACTTATATAAGCCCGTTTTATTCATTTGGGTTTAATGAAAAGCACATTTTATATATCCGTATTGGTGTTTTATATTTCCCTGTAATAACAGCAGTTATAATTCATATCCTAAGAAGGTTTTCAAAAAATGATTTATTTAACCTTTTTCTTAAATCTGTAAATATAATATTTATTATTATTTCTGTTATAATTTATATAATTTGGCAATATATTACTTTGACTTTAATTTCAATAATCTAAAAAATGCGGCAGATTATAATTAAATTTCTATAGGTTTTTTTATCATCAAATTTCGTGCTTCTTTAGCAGTTTCTTTTAACTCCGAGTAATATAATTTATCATCTTCATTTTTAGATGAAATATATCCCGCTTCAGACACTTCCATAATTTGGCTTAACAAATCCGCAGTCTGCATTATTGTTCTGTATATAGTTCCTTCATCCGCCGAATTCTCAGGTATTATTCTAAGTAATTGTTCCCAATTAGTCATTGTATCCTCAGGATTTATCCTGTTTAAATACACCCAGGTATATAAAATCTCGGCCGCTGTTTCATTATATCTTTCAGGACTGCTTACTATGCCGTTTTTAATTTCGGAGGCACATGTTTCAAGTGATTTATTTTTTAAATTTTTAAAACAATCCTTAACTTTTTTACTGTCATTTACGGTATCTTCAGCCGAAATTATTTCCTGCTCAGTGTTTTCCTGCAGTGCTATTAATGCAGTCAGTTTATCTACAAGAATATCTTTTAATGTTGATTTAAAATATAATGCTTCCGCATTATAAAAATCCTGTTTTACCTTAGACGGTGGATTTTTCTTTATAAACTGATAGTTTGCCCCCATTGCTTCAAATAGATTTTCATCCAAATACTGCATTAATTTAGCTTTTGTTATTTCTTCATATAATTCTGATTTCTTTCTTTCCAATCTGGCTTTTGTCTTATTCCCCTTTTTGGAGGTATCTTGTTTTTCAGCTTCCATCTCAAGCTTTTCAATATATTCAGAAATACTTCCTTGATTTATACCGGATTTATATTTTTCGAGAACCTCTGAATATTTTTCAAGTACTTTTGAAGGAACCACATCATGGTCTTTTAATGCTTGAACAATTTCAGAAAGTGTATAATTTCCGCTTTTTTGTGTAATAGTATACATTTTAGCTCTTCTTGCCGATTGATTTTTTAATTCTGATTTAATATGCTCCGGAGAATCTTCAGGTTTTTCTATACTCTCTGCAAACTCAAGCATTTCCTGATAGTTATTAAAAGATGCAGTATTTTTACCCAATTCCCTTAACATTGAATTAACTGACTGGTTTAATCTGTCATAAATTTTATCTGTACCTTCGGCTGCATTACAAAAAACATATTGTAAATCCGTATCGTAATTAATGTCTTTTTCTCCCGAAGAAGCAGGATTTGCAATGGCACCCATTACCATTGCGAGTGCTTGAGGCGAGATATTTGAAAATGTATTTTTATCAGCAATTGTTTCAGTTAAAGTTAAAACATCATAACCTCGTATTTTCGAAGCGATATTTGACATTTCAGTCGGATATATTCTTCCCTCATCATCCGAATTTAAAATACCGCAATCTAAAAGAACATTAGTTTTTTTATCACTTATATCCGCCAAAGATTGAACTTTTGATTTTTTCTCCGAATCATTTTCGCTGTAGACAAAAAAGGTCTTATTAAAGATATCTGATAATTTTTTATTGTCATCATAATATTCGTAATATCCCGCAAGAAAGTCATAACTTGGATCATACTTGCTTGTTAAAGGATTACAATCTATAGCTTCAAGATATAAAAAGTCTTGTTCGCTTTTTCGGTCTGTCGGCATCATATATACATAACCAACGGTATCTATGCCTCTGCGGCCTGCTCTTCCGGACATTTGTTTAAACTCATTTGCCGTTAACATTCTCATTCCATATTCATCATCAGAGTTATCATCCGGTTTATAAAGGTTTGAAATTACTACTGTTTTAGCAGGCATATTTATTCCGGCGGCAAGTGTTTCTGTTGCTATTACCGTTTTAATTAATTTTTTTTGGAATAATTCTTCTATCAATTCTTTTTGTCCCGGAATTATTCCTGCATTATGTATTGCATATCCTTTTTTCAAAGCTTCTCTATCTAAATCAGCCCCTATATAATGCTTGTTTTCGTGTTTATTAATTATTTCTTCGATTTCTTTTTTCTCTTGTACTGTCGTCAGGTCTTGTCCTTCCTGATTTAAATAATCCAATAATTCTCTTGAATATTTACGGCTGAATACAAAAAATATTGCAGGCAGCTGTTGTTTTTCATCCAGTTTTTCCACTGCATATTTAAAATCGCTTAAAGAGGCTCTTGGCGGAATACCATCTGATTGAGATACCGTTCCTCTTCTCAATCCTTTTTTTATTCTTTTTTCTTCATCTTTATAAGAGCCTGTTGTAATACTGTTAAATACAAGAGGAACATGACGTTTTTCTGAAGGAAGGCTTACCAAATCCGCATTTCTGCTCGTATTATTATTAAACCAGCCAATCAATTCTTCGGGATTGCCGAATGTTGCACTTAATGCAACCGTTTGTACATCTTGAGGAGTGTACATTTTTGCTTCTTCCCACACCGTACCTCTGTCAGCATCATCAAGATAATGAAATTCATCCAAAATAACCGTTTTAAGATTTTTCATTAAATCTGAAGTTTCTCCGTACATATTTGAGAGTGCCATATTTCTGTATACTTCCGTTGTCATTATTAAAATCGGCGCTTCCGAATTTTCTCTTCTGTCGCCTGTTAATATGCCTACATTGTCATCTCCGTATACTGATTTAAATTCATTATATTTCTGATTACTCAATGCTTTTAAAGGAGTAGTATAAAAAGTTTTTTTACCCTCCTCCATATTTTTTGAAACCGCATAATGAGCAATTGCCGTTTTCCCTGTACCAGTCGGCGCATCAGCAATTAAGTCGTTTCCTTTTTCTATAGAGCGTCCTGATTCGATTTGAAAATCATCAGGCTTGCAGCCTTCGGGAAGCTTAAAATATTCCTCAACTACTCCTGCCTGTTTTTCATTACTTCCAAACGGAATTTGTGTATAATATCTCGGATATTCAGCCCTCTTTTTTGATATTGTGTTTATATTTTTATTTTCCAATAATGGTATTGAACTATATTTTTGTTTTGATAATTTTATATTATTACCGCTAATCGGGTATGAAATTTTTGATATTCTCATATGTTTACCTTTTATACTCTCACCTGTATAAAAACGTAAAAAAAATTTTTTACCTTTAACTGCATTACATGTTAAAATAATGTTACATTGCTTTAAAACATTGTTATTTTAAATTAATAAATCTGCTTAAATCGGATTTATCAAGGACTTCAATTCTGTCTTGATTATGAACAAATATAATACAGGAAATAAGAGGTTTAAACATTTCAAAATCACTGTAAGAAAGCTTCTTATTTAAATCCGCCATATTATCCGCTAAAAATTCAGTTATTAATACTTTATTTTTAAATACAAGCGAACTGAAATAATCAAGCGCTGTTCTGCTTGTTATTCCTTCAAAATATATTAAATCTGGAGATTGAAACTCGATAAAACGCATTGCTTTATCTGTATTAAAACCGATATTTTCGTTTAATTCGCACTGGTTAACGTTTTCAAGATTATACTTTGATATTGATTCAATTGTCATAATATTTTTGTTTGAATTTGAAATATCTGACAAAACAGAATAAATAATATGAGTTTTTCCCGCAAGCGAAGCGCCGCAAACCAAGATAATTCCCGGTGTTTCCAATTCGGATTTTATAACTGCAATTTGAGAATTACTCAACCCTATTTCATTCAATTTTTTGGGTGGTTTATATATCTTTAAAGAAATACGCTCACCGTTAATTGTAGGGAATGCCGATATACTTGCGGTAAGAACAATATCCTCCACATTAAAAATAAGTTTTCCAAGCTGCGGCAATTCACACACATTTGCATCTAAAGATGATAATATTTTTAATTTTGAAATAAACGGAACTACTAGAACGGAAGGTATCTGACCTGTATTTACAATATCATTTCCCTGTCTGAAATTTACATTTAAACCGTTCGGAGTATGTTCAAAAAACATTTCATGCACATTATTCAAAACAGCTTGTTTTAAAATAGCCCTTATTAATAATTGTATATGTTCCTCCGCCAGCACATCATTATGAAGTTCTTCCTGCCAATTAAATTTATTTTCGGGATTTTCTAAATTTATCTGACCTACGGAACCGTTAATTTTATAATATTCCTCTATCTTTTTTAAGACGAGTGATTCCGCCGATATAACAGGTTCTATATCACATCCCGTCTTTTCAACAATTTTATCAATTGCAAATAAATCTAAAGGATCTGCCATTGCCACGGTTAAAACATTTTCTATTTTAAAAAGAGGAATTATTTTATATTTTTGAGCATCATTAAAATTTATATATGATAAACAATTTGTATCAAGAGTATAATCTTTTAAGTCGACATATGGAATATGGAGTTTACTTTCCAAAAATTTTAAAAGAGTTTCTTCCGTTATAAGATTGGATTTTATGAGGATTTGACCTATATTAACATTTTGAGAAATGGCAAGCTCATGTGCCTGTTCAATATCTTCATAGCTTACAAGCCCGTCACGAACAAGGTCATACTTTAGTTTCTCCAAAGTTTTATTTGTAAAAAGCTCCATTATTTCTGTCCTAAATAGCTTTTAACTTTTTCTACAACATAGTCAACTTTAAACGGTTTTGTAATATATTCATCTGCACCCGTTTCTTCTCCTATTATTTTATCCTCCTCCTGTGAACGAGCCGTTATCATAAGTATGGGAATATCTTTATACTTACTGTCATATTTCAAAAGCCTGCTTATTTTGTAGCCGTTAATTTTCGGCATCATTACATCAAGAATAATCAAATCGGGATGAATTTCTTTTGCAAGTCTAAGCCCTTCTTCGCCGTCAAATGCGGAATAGCATTTAAAATCCTCTGCTTCCAAAACAAACTGCAATATTTCTATTATATCAGCTTCATCATCAACTATAAGTATCTTTTTCATCTATATCCCCTTTTTGAAACATATTAAGTTTTTCAATCAAATCCGTAAGATTTTCACTATCCTGCGGATATAATGCAGATGAATATAATATATCACATTCACAATATTCTTGACTATTCGTTTTTATATATGTTTGAAGTTTTCTTACTTCAAAATCAAAAACAAATGAATCCATATCAACGGCGTAAGAATAATAATACCGCCTGTCATTCTTAATACACGAATAATCTTTAAATAGAGCTGTTTTACGTATTATATTTTCGGATAATATTTTATCAATAAAAGATTTTCCTTCAATTGTTTTTTCAGAAAGTGAAATCAAAGCAATATTAATATGTTCCTGCTTAGCTTTTTGTAAATCCTGTTCCAGTGAAAGTTCAAAAATTTCACTTTCCGACATTACAGGAATTGCTAAATAGAAGGTTGAACCTTTGTTTAATTCACTTTCAAGCCAAATAAAACCTTTGTGTGCATCCATAAGCCGTTTTGCTATCGGCAGTCCCAAACCTGAACCTCCGACTTTTCTGCTTAAAGAGTTTTCTATTTGCTTAAATTGCTCAAAAACCTTATCCCAATTTTCGGGAGCAATACCTATACCATTATCTTTTACAGATATTTTTACATACTCTTTGCTCAAGTGAGATGGTATTTCTTTAAAAAACGAATTATTTTGAATTTCATCGGGAAACATTTTTGAGCTTGATACTTCTATTGTTCCGTTTTCTTTTGTAAATTTGACGGCATTTGAAATAAGATTTGTTAAAACCTGTTCCATTCTTTGAGTGTCTATGTAAACCAAATTTAAAGACTTATCAAGATTAAGACTAATAGTTATATTTTGTTCTTTAGCCCAGCTCTCAATCGTATTTTTAACAAGTTCAACCGTCAAATTTATATTAGTCTTTTCAAAACGAAATTCCATTTTACCCGCTTCTATTTTAGACAGGTCAAGAAGGTCATAAATAATAGCAGAAAGCCTTGTAACATTTCGTTTAGCCAGGTTTAAAAACTTTTCCGCCGCTGTGCTTATTTCACCCGCAGCACCTTTTAAAATGATATCTAATGCACTGTTAATTGATGTCAGAGGGGTTCTTAATTCATGCGAAACTATTGAAATAAATTCGGATTTAAGCCTTTCAAGTTTTTCAAGTTTTATATTTGTATCTTTAATTTCTTCGTATAAAATAGCGCTTTCTAAAGGCAAAGACACTTGTTTTACAAGGGTAGTAAAACATTTTGTATCTTCCTGCGCAAAATCTGTTTCTCTAAAAACTTCTATTATTCCGTAAAACTTATTCTTTATATTAATAGGAGCAAATAAATTATCATAATTAAAGATATTTAAGTCATATTCCCCAAATTGGTCTTTATTATATTTAACAAGCTTAATATCTTCAATTGAAGGATTAATTGAGAATAAATTTTTATAATTTAGTAAAGCTCTTAATTTTATTGCATTTTCTAACCTCTGAGAAATAGGGAATAAAGATTTTATTATAAGCTTTATATCATTTACTTCATTTAAAATTAAAGCATAACACAAAGAAAGTGATAACCCCTGTTCAAGCCCGTCCGTCATAATTTCTATAAGCTTTTCCTTATCTAAAGAGCCTGCAAGTTGTGTACTGGTATTATAAAGTACATTAAGCTGATATAAACTTTTTGCCAAATCATTATTATTTTTTGAAAGCACCAAAAACGTATCTCTAAGCTGCAAGTTTGAATTTATTGAAGCTAAAAATAATTTTTCATTTATAGGTTTAGTTACATAAGAGCTGACATATTTCAAAATATCATAATTAATATTTTTTTCGTCTATAAGAAGAATTGAACGTATATCTTTAGTTTGAAGTATAAGTTTCAACTTTCGTATTACGGATATAATATCAATATTTATAGAATCACAATCATAAAGCACTATATCAACTGTTTCATTTTGAATAATATTTTCAATATCCTCTTCAGAGCGAACAAACAAAATATCCAATAAATTTCGTCTGGAAATTTTTTCAATTTCTTTCAAGATTGCATCATTATCTGAAACCAAAACTAATTGAGCCATACATATCCTAACTGATTACTATAACAACATTATACCGCTTATGCGAAATTATAATAAATGTAACAAAATGTTAAATTTTGAATAAATTAAGCAATTTCATAAGAAAAAAATACTTTATATAAATACGAGGATTCAATTAAGTTTTAATTAAGATACAAATTTTAAAATCATATATTCATACTTACCTTACTTACTTTACTACCACACGAGGAAATTGAAAAAGATTTCAGAGGAACCCTAAAAAGTTCCTTTTTTTTTATTTATTTTTATTTAATCTTATTTTTTGCAAACAGCAAACCTGCTTCAAAGAGTAAGTAAGCAGGAATTGCAAGCATTAATTGGCTTATAATGTCGGGAGGGGTTAAAATTCCTGATGCTATTAACAATGCAACGATTATATAGGGTCTTTTATTTGCAGCGGAATTATAAGAAATAATATCTGATTTTATCAGATAAAATGTTATTAAAGGCACTTGAAAAACCAGTCCGAAAACCATACTCATCCAAAGAGAAAGAGTTACTATACCGGATATATTAAAAACAGGGTTAATATTTGGCGTTGAAAAGCTTAAACCAAATTTAATTATCAACGGAAGAATTAAAAACAGACAAAAACAAGCACCTGCAGCAAATAAAATTGATGAAAATAATACTATTGTTTTAATAAATTTTTTTTCATTTTCATAAAGAGCAGGCAGAATAAAATCCCAAATCTGTCTTGCTATATATGGAAAGCATATAATTAAATCCATAACAACAGCGGTTTTAATTTGAATTAAAAATACCTCGACAGGCGAAAAGTAGTTTAATGTAACATTTGCACCGCCAAGGATTATTTTTATAATCCAATCAAGAGCTTTAGGCGCAATAAAAAAAGTAAAAGGGAGAACTATTGCAACGGCATATAAACACTTTAAAATTGTCTGTCTTAAAGCTTCAAGGTGAGAAATAAGGTTTTCTTCTTTTGTATCATCTTCCTTCATTGTTTAAACATCTTTAGGCGAATATTCCTCGGGTTTTTCCTGAGCTTCTTCAATTGCATCTTTTATTTCATCCGCTTCTTTTTTAATAATGCTTTTTGCCTTTTTATACTCATAAGAAGCCTTGCCCAATGCTCTTGCCAATTCAGGTATTCTTTTGCCGCCGAACAAAAGCAGGATGACCACTAATATGAGTGTAATTTCAGTTATTCCGAGTGACATTATTTTACCTCCTTTTAATCTAATTATATTACTTTTTGTTCTTTTACGGCAAATATGTCAACTGCACTGAAATGGCAGCTTCTTTTACATGCTCCGCAGCCTATACATTTGGCGGCGTTGATTATTGCGGCTCCGTTTTCATCTTTTGAAATTGCTTTTACAGGGCATTCATTAATACATATCCCGCAGTGCGTGCATTTATCAGAATTAATTACCGCCATTGCCACTCTTGTTTTTTGTTTTTCCTCAAGCGGGATTTTCTTTATTGCTCCTGAAGGACAAACCTTTGAACATTCAACACAGTCAAATTTACAATATTTTTTGCCGTTGTTATAGTCTATATGAACAACCTGAAAATCTTCACCAGATTTTTTTATTATTTTATTCGGACAAGCATTAACACACAAGTTACAATTAAAACATTTATTCCGCATTCTTTCAGAGCTTACAGCACCGGGCGGAAGAATAATTTTTTTGATTTTTTTTGCCGTATTGTTTACAATTTCAATACCTGATTTAAAAGCCGCTGTAAATACAGCAAAAACCACTATAGAAGTAATAAGTTCTCTCCTTTTCAGGCTGAATTTTTGATTTGCGGAATTTGATGAAGAATTTTTCCAAAACGGTTTAATCCCGTATTTAATTGCGCCTTTATAACATTTTCCCAAACATTTAAAACATTTAACGCACATTTCATTATCAACGAACTCATCAGCGGCTTTAATACAGCCTGCCTGACAGCTTCTTTCACACATTGCACACGATAAACATTTTTCTTTATCTATGTATATTTTAAATAAAGAAAATTTAGAAATTAAACCTAAAACAGCACCCACAGGGCATAAATTAGTACAAAAATATCTTTGCTTAAAAAATGCAAGTATACCGACCGCAATAAATGCTGTAATTCCTATTAAAGAAAGTGTCATTAATGAACCAAAGAAAGTATACGGCTCAAAATATCTTATAAAAAGCGCACTTCCTCCAATTAAAACTCCGAAAGTTATCGAGGCAATAAAATATTTAACAGGAAGATTTTTTTGTTTTTCATTATCTTTCCTAAAAATTAAACATATAATTTCCTGCAATGCACCGAACGGACACAATAAAGAGCAGTATAATCTCCCAAACAGTAATGTAAAGAGTATTATAAGCGTTATTATTATTCCTGCGGCAATTGAAAAATCAAAAATTATTCTCTGTAAAACCGGAACAAACTGCAAATCAAATAAAGGAACAGGATAAAAAATCCCCGTTATTCCCAATATTGCAAGCAATAATATAACTAAAGATATACCTAATCTTAAAAAATAAAGTGATTTTTTCATAAATAAACCTTATCTTCTTACTCCGCTTTTTTAATTTCCGCTTCAACCTTCTTTAATAATTCCGGTATATCAAGCCCCTGCGGACAATTTTTGGAGCATAATTTACAGTTTATACACTTATCAGCTCTTTCATCTTCATTAAGAGCATTGTAATTATATACAAACATAAAAGATTTTGTAGGTAAATTACTGCTTTTATAGATATTGTACAAGCTGAAAATTGCAGGAATATTAATACCTATCGGACAAACCTCCATACAATAGCGGCAAGCGGTGCAGTTAATTTCACCTTGTTCCTGTATAATTTTGGCAATATCAGCGGCAATTTTTTCTTCTTTTTCAGTAAATTCTCTAAAATTAACAAAAGTATCAATGTTCTCTTTCATCTGCTGCAAATTACTCATACCGCTTAAAATCGTAAATACTCTGCTTTTACTTGTAAGCCATCTCAATCCGAAAGAAGCCTGCGTATCATTAGGACATTCCTCTTTTAATTTTTCAGCGGCTTTTTCTATCAAATTACATAAGCCGCCGCCCCTTAAAGGTTCCATAACAATAACGGGAACTTTTGCTTCATCTGCAATTTCATATAATTCTTTAGCGTTAACAAGCTCCCAATCAAGATAATTCATTTGAAGCTGGCAAAAATCCCACTTGTGTTCATTAATAACTTCTCTGAGCATTTTAGGGTCACCATGGAAAGAAAAGCCGAGATGTTTAATTTTTCCTTCATTTTTAAGTTTTAAAAGTTCTCCGTACATATCATTATCACGGTAATTATTTATAGTATTTTTATTAATATTATGAACCATATAATTATCAAAATACTCTACCTGACACTTTTTTAACTGTTCATTAAAAAGTTTTAAAACATCAGCTTTAGAATTAACAAGATATGCAGGATTTTTATCAGCTAAAAAGAAGCTTTCACGAGGATATTTCTTTAGTATTTCTCCTATTGCATTTTCGGATTTTCCGTCAACATACATATAAGCGGTGTCAAAATAGTTTGCGCCATGTGCCATGGCATATTCAACCATTTTATCAAGTTCCGCCATATCAATTTTGCCGTCTTGCATTGGCAGCCTCATGCAGCCAAGAGCAATAAGAGGAATTTCTAAATTGTCGAATTTTCTTTTAATAACCTGATTTTCAGCTTTTTTAATTTCTTTTTTTCCGCAGCCTGATGTTAATAAAGCAGTTCCCCCGACTGTTGCAAGCGTACCCAATATAAATTCACGTCTTTTCATTATATCTCCTTTTATTTATATTACATTTTACAACTTGAGAGATACTCTAAGTCAAGTTAAATGTCATATAAAAACAGACACAATTTTAGACCTCAAAATCAAATTTTGTTACTATAACTTATATATTATCTTTCGCAAAAGCCTACGTTAATATAGGTTATTCCCGCATTTTTTAATTCATTCCGATTATATTGATTTCTGCCGTCAAAAATAACTAAATCTTTAACCATACTTGTAACTTTTTCAATATTAAGCCTTCTAAACTCGTTCCATTCAGTTAACAATACCAAAGCATCCGAATTTTTGAGAGTGTCATAAGCTGAAGGAGCATACAAAATTTTATCTCCGAAAATTCTTTTTGCACTTTCAATAGCATGCGGGTCATAAGCTTGTATTTTGGCACCTTTATTTAATAATTCATTAATAACAGTAATAGAAGGTGCTTCACGCATATCATTTGTTTTTGGCTTAAAAGCTAAACCCCATATAGCAAAAGTCTTATCTTTAACATTGCCGTTATAATAATTTAAAATTTTACGGACAAATAATTCACGTTGATTAATATTAATATCTTTTACGGCTTGCAGCAGAGAACTGTCAACATTATTTTGTTTTGCAACTGAAATTAAAGCACTGACATCTTTAGGGAAACAGCTTCCGCCGTATCCTATTCCGGGAAATAAAAATTGCCTGCCTATTCTTTGGTCGGATGTAATACCAAGTCTTACTTTTTCAACATCCGCACCGACTTTTTCACATATATTTGCAATTTCATTTATAAACGAGATTTTGGATGCTAAAAAGGAGTTTGCCGCATATTTTGTCATTTCTGCGGATTTTACATCCATAAAAATCATCCTGTCTGAAATTCTAAAGTAAGATGAATATATTTCCTTCATCACCTGAGAAGCTTTTTCGGAATCAGAACCTATAATAACTCTGTCCGGTGACAAAAAATCATCTACAGCAGCGCCTTGTTTTAAAAATTCAGGATTAGAAACTATATCAAAAGGAACACTAGTAATATTTTTTATAATATCTTTTTGTTTTTCCGCAGTACCGATTGGAACGGTAGATTTATTTACAATGACTTTGTATTCATTTAAACTTTTGGCAATATCTTTTGTAACCGAGATTACAGCAGTTAAATCGCAGGAACCGTCAGTATCTTGCGGCGTTGAAACCGTGATAAAACATGCTTTTGAAGCTTTAACAGCCTCTGAAAGATTAGTAGAAAATATCAAACGTTTTTCTTTTACATTACTTCTTATTAATTCTTCTAACCCGGGTTCATAAATAGGAATAATTCCTTCTTTTAACTGATTAATTTTTTCTTTATTATTATCAATACAAATAACATTGTTTCCCATATCTGCAAGGCAAGTGCCTGTAACTAAACCGACATAACCTGTACCAATAACACAAATTTCCATATCTACTCTCCTTTAAATAAAATTTGCCGAGATAAATTTAATAATTCTTAACATTCTAAAGACGGTAATAAAACATCAATAAAACGCAGTACCGAATTAATTTTAAC
>JAJQHF010000018.1 GCA_021199975.1 Candidatus Gastranaerophilales bacterium | reverse complement strand
AAGTTAAACAGAGGGTTGTTCATTTAGAATTCTCCTCATTAGGTTTAGCTTCTTTATTTTTACTTACAACATTTTGTATCTTATTTTTTATATTAGTTATAATATCTTTTTTATGGTTAAACCAGCTGTTTATTTTATCTTTACGAGCTTTGCCGACATCACCAAGTGATTTAATCCAGCTTTTATCTTCTTTTATAACACCCGATAAAAGATCTTGAAAATCACTTGTAAGAGGAACATCAAGTTTTGAATTTGAAAAGAAAATCATGAATAAAACAGCAAAAAGTGTTCCAAGCGTTTGACAGTATTGTTTTAATCTTACATCAGCTAACGAAGGGCTGTTTTTTCTGAGTTTTCTAGCCGCTTTCGGTAAAAAATATTCATTTAATTTGTTATTTTTATCAAATCCTATATAAGTATCTATCAGTTTTAAAAAACCGGCCCTTATTGCAACACCCGTTAATCCTCCCGCAATAGCCTTGGAAGCGGATTTTATAGCCGAATCCGTTTTCTTTTCATCATCTGCAAATTTCAAATCCACAAGCGGCTGAAACATTAATGCGGAAGTGGCTAAAAACAATTTCTGTTCGGGTGTATTTACGTATTCACCTACAATCTTTCCGAGCTTCCCTATCGGTGCGGGAATACATTTGGGATTTTCGGGAAGTCCTTTAAAAGATTGTGCATTTTCTGTATTATTTATATTTCGGGAAGAAGAACTTATTTTCATATAATTCGGTACAACCTTACTTTTTTTTGTTATAAAAATCCAGAAAGAATTTTGTTGACAACATGTAACAAAATGTTAATTTTTTGTTACAACTCTAAATTTTTCGGCAACTTTAAAAATGTTTAATTTTAAAACTTGTGTAATAATTGGAGTTATTATGCAAATTTCCCGTTTAAATAATGTAAAATCTTTTTCTTCCCAAAAAACATTTTCTTCTGAAAATAATAATCAAAAAAAGCAGCCTTCATTTAAAAGTATTTATGTTGAAGATATTTTTGATTACGGTCATGTTGCTGATAAAGAAGGACAATATGAGGAATTTTACAGAAAAGATGCCTTGCTTTTAAACGAAATAGCTCAAGCTTATCCTAATCAAGATTGTTTTATTAGTAATGCCGCTAATCACTATCCGTGTCTTGCATACAGAGAGAAACCTCCTCAAGTACAAAAATTCTCCGTTAATTTGGCAAAACAATATACAACTTCTTTAGACCCAAAAGACAAAGATTACCCCGTACAGGAGTTAATATTATATAAAGATAATATAGGCAGAGAACTTAACAAATTTTTTGGTGTTACTTCCTTCATTTCATTAAATCCGTCTTTACCTTATACCGTAAAAGCAGGTTATGAACTGCATAAAAAATTAATTGAGAAAAAATATCAAATTATGGAGATTGCAGGTAAAAATGATGCTGTCAGCTTAGGTGAAGAATCACTTAATGAAAAAGCTCATAAAGCAATTGAAGATATAGAAATTGCAGTTTCGAGATACTTGCTTGAATCTGCATTTGCAGCACTTTCAGATAGAGCCTCGGCTGAGCAAATATACCAGTCAAACTATCCTAAAGTTCAGACTAGACTGGATGCAAAAAGAAAATTAGATTTGACTACCAGTCCGGATAAGCTTGCTCAAATAAAAGAAGAAACAGATAGAAAAGGGAAAAAATATGATATTTGTGAAATGGCAATGAAAACTTATCCTAATGTCGAAGAAAATCAAAAAAGAATTAATTACTTAATCAAATATATGGAAGAGAATCATATGTACTTAGGATATTAAAAAGAGAGCAGGTCATAAGCCGGATTCTGTTTCTAAACAATCATCTGTCTGGGATGCAGGTTGCCCATGCACCTCCTGCGATTTTTCAAAAGACGGCGGGTCACCTTAATCTTTTATTCAATCTTGCACCCGAACGGAGTTTACCGAGCAGGTATTTCTCAATACCTCTGGTAGTCTTTTACGCTACCGTTGCACCTGAACCTTTATAATAAAGGTTGTTTACTTTTCTGTGGCACTTGTCCGCAGGTCGCCCCGGGCGGATGTTATCCGTCGTTCTGCCCTCAGGTGTCCGGACTTTCCTCATATAAGCAGTCTTATATGCGATTGTTCGTCTGCTCTCTTTTTTATTATTACATAAAATTACATATCTTTAAATCTGTCTGCTATTTCTTTAGGCAGTTTTATATTTTGTATAGACATTTGGAACTTTTTCATTTGTGCCAGTTTATCTTGTTCTTCTTCTAAATTTCTATTTTTAATTTTTATGCTGTTAAGTGTTTTTTGAAATTTAGATTCTGCACCGCCTGATGCAACATGGGCAACAATATCATCAATATTCCCGTAGTGAGTCGAATATATTTCATTTAAACTTTTTGCAGAAGCTCCATATGGGAGAGAATAAAGCCAATTTATTGAGTTTATATCCCTTTGGGAAAGTTTTACAAGCCCGTATTGATGCGGAGTGTACATTATATCCTCCGGATTTTTTGAATGTCCCAAACCGAGAGAGTGCCCTATTTCATGCAATATAGTATGATATACTTCATTTTCGTCCATATATTTTCTGTGAATAATCCCATCAGAAATTCCGATTGATATTTCGGCGGAATATAATCTTGATTCATTATCAAAATTAAATTGACAGTTACCGAGAGATTTTCTGTCTACTCGGCGCCATTCTACATTCATTTGCGATTCTGCCAAAGTATTTACTAAATAAAAAGAAATTTTTCCGCCGCAAACTTTTTCCCAGGTATTAAATGCATCAATTACCATGTTCGCATAGCTGTATCGGTCAGATGAAGACATTGAGTACCAATTGCACGGTGCTATATAAACAGGCATTGGAAAACATTCCCCCGGCCATCTTATTAAACATCCGTTTTTAAGATTTTCATTTATGTATGTAATTCGGTGCATTTAGTTATTCTCTCTTTGTTCTTCCTGCTTTATAAAATTACACATTTCTTCAAGTCTTGTATCTTCCATAGCCTTTATAAGGTCATCCACATTTTTAAATTTATCAATTGCAAATCCTGTTTCCGCAAGCAAAACACAGTCATTACAAAGCCTGTATTTACTGTACTGTATTGAGCCTGCTAAAGATTTAGTTTTTCCGCAGCAGGAGCATTCAAACATTTCATCTGCCAATGATGGATCCTCTTCCAAATCATCCAGCCTCATCTGCTCAACTACTTCCTGCATGTCTTTTATAATTTTTAACTGTTCTTCTTTTTTCATTTTATACCCTATATAATTATAGCATGTTAAATTACTGTTTTTAAACTAAAATATAAATATGAAATTTCAAAGGTTATCAAATATAAATACAAAACGGGATGCGTGGGTTGAAATTAACCTCGATGCAATAGAAAAGAATATTCTTGAACTTAAAACATATGTAAAAGACAATGCTAAAATTCTTGCTGTTGTTAAGGCAGATGCTTACGGGCATGGAAGTACAATGATTACACCTACTCTTTTGGCTTCGGGTGTGGATTATTTGGGAGTAGCCTCAATCGATGAAGGCATTGAATTAAGAAATAACAAATTTACTTGTCCTATCCTGGTATTAGGAGCTGCGCCTGTTTGGGCTTTTGATTATGCAGCGCAAAATAATATTTCCTTGTCTGTGTTTTTATCCAATCATTTGGAAGCGGCTGAACTCACTTATAAAAAAACAGGATTAAAAACAAAAGCTCATATCAAGCTTGATACAGGAATGAATAGAATTGGAGTTCAAAAAGAAAATGCAGTTGATTTTATCAAAAAAGTACAATATATGCATTCAATTGAATTACAGGGGATTTTTACTCACTTTGCGTGTGCCGAAATTGAAGAAGAAACAAATAAGCAGTTAGAAATATGGAATAATATTTTATCTCATATTGATACAAAAGGGCTTCTGCTCCATTGTTTTAACACTGCTGCAGCTATAGCGCAATACAAAGAAGATAAATATAATATGGTAAGGCTCGGGCTTGCTTTATACGGATTAATTCCGGATTTACCGGCTTTTGCGAAAAGAGTTCCAAACTTAATTCCCGCTATGAGTTTAAAAGGAAGGATAACTAATATCCATACAGCTCATAAAGGAGAAGGTGTAAGTTACAGCCACAAATATAAAGCTTCCGGTGATATTAAAATTGCCACTATTCCTGTAGGTTATGCTGACGGTGCCGATAGGCGATTATCCAATAAAATTTTTGGTCTGTTAAACGGAAAAAAAGTTCCTCAAATCGGTAATATTACCATGGATCAAATGATGTTTGATATAACAGGTATAGATGCAAATGAAGGTGATATTATCACTTTACTTGGCAAGGACGGAGATGAATCTATTACTATAAACGAATGGGCTCAAATTTTAGATACAATTAATTATGAATTAATTTGCAGGTTAAAAGTTCGTTTATCAAGAGTTTATACGAGATGAAGAGTTGTTAATTAAATTTTCATATGTTCAATCATTTTAAACATCTTCAGTTTCTGTATTGATTTTAAATTCTTCATTATTAACTTCTCTTATGAATAAATTCCAAGCATTATAAT
>JAJQHF010000263.1 GCA_021199975.1 Candidatus Gastranaerophilales bacterium | reverse complement strand
CTACAACACTTGAAGAATACAGAAAATATGTTGAAAAAGATTCCGCTCTTGAAAGAAGATTTCAACCTATAATTATTGAAGAACCTTCTGTTGATGATACAATCGAAATTATTAAAGGTTTGAAACCTAAGTATGAAGAGCATCATAAGTTAAGAATTTCTGATGAAGCCATTGTTGCAGCTACGGAACTGTCTTATAAATATATAACAGACAGATTTTTGCCTGATAAAGCAATAGATATAATAGATGAAGCCGCATCAAAACTAAGGATTCAAACAAGTGCATTGCCTCCTGAAGGTAAGGAGCTTGAAAAACAATTAAAAGCGGTTATTAAGCAAAAAGAAGAAGCTATAAGAAATCAGGAATTTGAAACAGCTTCAAATTTAAGAGATGATGAAGCGGATTTAAAAGATAAAATCCGTGAAATGTCTTTAAAATGGAGAGAAGACAATGAAGAAAATAAGCCTACCGTAACGCCCGAACAGGTTGCACAGGTCGTAAGCATGATGACGGGCATTCCTACTACAAAAATTACAGAGGGCGAAAGTGAAAGATTGCTTAAACTTGAAGAAACTCTTCATAACAGAGTAATAGGTCAAGACCAGGCTGTAGTTGCTTTATCGAAAGCAATCAGACGTGCCAGAGTCGGCTTGAAGTCACCAAACAGACCTATAGGAAGCTTCATTTTCTCGGGACCTACGGGGGTTGGTAAAACAGAACTTGCAAAAGCATTGGCAGAGGCTGTATTTGGCAGTGAAGATAATATGATTCGTGTTGATATGTCAGAATTTATGGAAAAACATTCAACTGCTAAATTAATAGGCTCTCCTCCGGGATATGTCGGGTATGATGACGGCGGACATTTAACTGAAATTATCAGAAAGAAACCATACAGCGTTATTCTTTTTGATGAAATCGAAAAAGCACATCCCGATGTATTTAATATAATGCTTCAAATCTTAGATGACGGACGTTTAACCGATTCTAAAGGCAGACATATTAACTTTAAAAATACAATTATTATTATGACAAGTAATGTCGGTGCAAGCATGATTACTACATCAAGCAAGCTCGGCTTCTCTGTCGGAGATGAGCAGAAAGACAAATATGAACATCTTAAAGATACAGTTATGGAGGAAATGAAAAAATCCTTCCGTCCCGAGTTCTTAAACAGAATTGATGATATTATTGTATTTGCTCATTTGTCAAAACCTGAAATCAGACAAATTGTTGATTTAATGTTAAATGATTTATTTAAACGTTTAGAATCACAAAACCTGACTATTGAAGTAACTGATGAAGTTAAAGATTACCTTGGTGATGCAGGCTACTCGGAAGCATACGGCGCAAGACCGTTAAGAAGATTAATCCAAAAACGTATTGAAGACGGACTTGCAGAAGAAATACTTTCAGGTAAATACAAAGAAGGTAATAAAATTGTATTAAGACTGGAAAATGAAAAAATAGTCTTTGACTGCGAAAAAGTATAAATATAACTAACAAAGAAACTCTTTATTAAAAGAGTTTTTTTTTATCTGAATTTAAACAAAAGAAAGGTCGAAATACTCAAAAGATTTTTATATTTCACAGAAAATATCAAATGCTTTATAAGAGCTTCTTGTCAAAGGAGAGAAGGAAGTATGTTTAATCCCGATTTCTTTTGCTATTAAAGCAAGTTCATCATATTCAGACGGCTCATAATATTTTTCAACGGGAATATGCTGCTTTGAAGGAGCTATATATTGACCTATGGTAACTATATCGCATTTGATATTAACAAGGTCTTTAAATACATTTATAATCTCTGCTTTAGTTTCGCCTAAACCGACCATTAACCCTGTTTTAGTTTTAATATTGGAATTATCCTTGATATATTTTAAAAAGTTTAATGAGCGTTGATAGTCAGCCTGCGGACGAGCTTTTGAATATAAAGACGGCACTGTTTCAATATTATGATTAAAAACATCGGGATGAGCATTAATTACAATATCTATACTTTCTTTTCTTCCTTTAAAATCGGGAGTCAAAACTTCTGTTTTAATATTTTTATCAATATTTTTTATTGCACTGATTACGGCGGCAAAATGATTTGCACCGCCGTCTTGTAAGTCATCACGGGTAACAGATGTTATTACAACGTAATTAAGATTAAGCTTTTTTACCGCATCAGCTATTTTTTGAGGTTCTTCAGGATTTAAAGGCTCAGGCATGGCGCAAGTTATATTGCAAAATCTGCAATTACGAGTACAATTATTTCCCATAATCAAAAATGTTGCGGTGTTTTTAGCATAACATTCACTTTTATTCGGACATCTTGCCGAGTCACATACCGTATTTAAACAATTTTCCTTTAAGATATGCCTTACTAATTTAGTTTTCTCGGTATCAATAATACCTTTTTTTAAATATGAAGGAAGTCTTTTATAATTCATCTTTTTGAATAAGCTCTATTTCATTGCCGTCGGGGTCTTTAATAAAAGCGACACAAAGAGGTGTTACGCTGCCGTTTTCGTCTTTTAAATCTAATGTAAACGGCGCATATAAAAATTCATAACCCATCTCTTTTACTTTTAATGAAGTTTTTTCCATATCCTTTGTTCCGAAAGCAAAATGTCCGAAAGAATTTCCGTTTTCGTACCCGTTTATAGGAGTTTTATAATTATACGTAAGTTCTATTTGGCATGTATTTTCATTTTCACCTAAAAAATATAAATCGCAATCTTCAAGTGAGTTCTTTGATATAAGTTTTAAACCGAGAAAATCCATATAAAATCTTAATGATTTATCTATATCTTTAACTCTTATCATTGAATGTAAAAACTTCATTTATGCCTCTCCTATTGTTTATAATAATTATATAACAATCATTTGGCAGTTAAAAGAGCTTCATTATTTTCATCAAAAATAAATTCTACAAAATCATCATCATTAGGGAAATTGATTGTTTGCATTACCTCTTGAGCTGTATCCTCCGCAAATGATTTGCTTAAATAATTAAATCCCATATACGCAGAAACTAAAATAAGAGATGAAATCATAAAGCCTAAAACCACGGCTGCTCTTTTATATATATTTTCAAAAGAATCCCTATTCTCATTTTGCAATTGTTTTATAATTTTTTTTGAAAAATTGATATTTGTATTATCTTTAAAAACAGCAACAGACTTTTTTATATTATTTTTTAATCCGTAAGCACTTGCAAGTTCTTGTCTTGCAGGTTTTGATTTCAATAAATACTTTCTGAAATTTATGCTGTCGTTATAGCATAACTCATCATCAATATATGGAGAAATATTTTTATAAAATATTTCATATTCTTTAATATTGAACATTTTGTTATTTTCAATACGTTCAAATTCATCTAATAATTTCTCATATTCAAAATGAAGATTACCTATTATTTCCTTCATTTCTAAATAATTCCTGTAACATTCACTGCATTTTGAAAAATGATTTTCTACAAAAAATACACCGTCATCATCTAATTTATTTTCAATATATAAAGACAGCATGGAAATGACTTTTTTACAAACAGAATTATCCAATTTTAATCTCCTATCAGGCTACATAAGGTTTTAAACATTCTTGAAGTTTATTTCTCGCACGGGAAATTCTTGACTTAACAGTACCTACATTTGTTTTTGTAATTTTAGCAATTTCTTCATAACTCAACCCTTGGAGTTCCCGTAAAATTATAACCACCCGAAAATGCTCCGGAAGCCTGCAAATCATTTCTCTTATAACATCAGTCAGCTCTTTTCCTATAGTTGTTTCATCGGGTTTTAATTTGTTATCGCATATATGAAGAACACAATCATCATTTTCATCATCATGAAGCCAATATGAATCAATAGAAACAGAATCAGGAATTCTTTGTTTTTTTCTTAATTCATCATAAAAAAGATTAGTTACAATTTGACCGAGCCATGATTTAAACAATTTAGGATTTTTTAAATTTTTTATATTTTTTGACATTCTAAATAAAGCCTCCTGTGTTAAATCTGATATGTTTTCTTTTGAAGCGCCTAAATAGCAAAAGGAAGCGTAAATGTTTTTCTGCTCACGTTTAATAAGTTCTTCAAGCGCATCATAATCATTTTCTTGAGAACAGCATATTAAATCATACAGATTCATATCTTTATATTTTTTCTTTGATATTCCCTTCAAAAAAATTCCCCTAAAAAGATTTACATAATATCTATAAATAATCAAAACAAATAAGATAGCCTATAATCTGTCAGGGGTAGACATTAATCTATACATTTAAAATATAAGAAAATAACTCAATTAAGATAGAAAGATAAAAAAAACTTGACTCTAAATTATGCTTTAGATAAACTAATAAGTAACAACAGGCTCCCATCGTCTAGAGGCCTAGGACACATCCCTTTCACGGATGCGGCAGGGGTTCAAATCCCCTTGGGAGTACCATTTCACAAAAATAGGAGCCTATAAGGCTCCTGTTTTTGTGAATATAGTTGAGATTGCAGTGTTTTGAAAATCCTTGAAATCTGCATTTAAACCATTTGGGAAGATTAGATTTTGAATGTTTCTTTTTCCTCTTTAATAC
>JAJQHF010000159.1 GCA_021199975.1 Candidatus Gastranaerophilales bacterium | reverse complement strand
ATTTAATTGAAATAAAAAATCTGATATATGTAATCAGGGGTCAAAAAGTAATGCTTGATAGTGATTTGGCTATGCTGTACGGGGTTTTAACTAAAAACTTAAATAAAGCAGTTAAGCGTAATATTCAGCGATTTCCTGAAGATTTTATGTTTCAGATAACAAAAGAAGAATATGAAAATTTGAAGTTCCAATTTGGAACCTCAAATAATCAGTGGGGAGGAAGACGTACGTTACCGTTTGTTTTTACGGAACAGGGTATTTCTATGTTATCAAGTGTTTTGCAATCAGAACAAGCAATAGCTATAAATATACAGATTATGAGAATGTTTGTTAAAATAAAACAATATGCAATAGAACATCAAGATTTGCAGGAGCAAATAGTTGAATTGAAAAACTATTTTATTCAGTATGCACAGGATAATAATGCAGAAATAGACAGGATTAATGAAGCAATAAATTTGCTTTTAGACCGTACAAAACCTGAAAAAATAGGTTTTAAGACGGATTAGTATTTTCTGTATTAACTTTTTATAACATTTTATGATAAAATAATACCCTGTAATGGATATTTAATATGACGGAAGCACTTGAAAATAATTTAATTGAAATAAAAAATCTGATATATGTAATCAGGGGTCAAAAAGTAATGCTGGACAGCGATTTAGCTATGCTGTATCAAGTTGAAACCAAAATGTTAAACAGAGCTGTAAAACGTAATATTGAAAGATTTCCCGACAATTTTATGTTTCAATTAACAAAAGAAGAATGGGAAAATTTAAGGTTCCAATTTGGCACCTTTAAAAATGATATAAGAAAATATTTACCTTTTGCATTTACGGAACAGGGTGTAGCAATGCTTTCCTCAGTATTGCATTCTAAAAGAGCAATACAAATAAACATTCAAATAATGAATACTTTTGTAAAAATGCGTCAATTGGCAATAGAACATCAAGATTTGCAGGAGCAAATAGTAGAATTGAAGAATTATTTTATTCAGTACGCACAAGATAATAATGCGGAAATAGACAGGATTAATGAAGCAATAAACTTGCTTTTAGACCGTACAAAGCCTGAAAAAATAGGTTTTAAGACGGATTAAAAAAACTTAAAATATAATGTTTAAAAGTTTTAAATGCGGGGAATAATCAAATATATAACTTGAAAATAAATAAAACAGCACCAAAGAATAAAATTACGGAAGAATAATGTATATACAGTAATAAAGCCCGAAGTTTTTTAACACGGGAGATGAATGATTGTATGAGATATACAGGAAGTTACGGAAGTTTTTTTATCGAATGCTTTTTATTTATAACCAAATCGAATACAAAGTTAAAAGATATATGAAAGAATAAGAACAAATAAATTTCCGGATACAGTATGCGGAAAAACTGAAATTGGATGTTTTTTTGCATATTGATACAGGTAAATCAAGATACATAAATTAATGAATAATGTTTAAAGCTTGAATTTGTAGAAATACTTTAATCTTCGCAATGTGAGGCGGTATTTCAGCAAAAATCAAGCTGATAAGGGCTGATGACGTTTGTTAATTTTTGTAAAGGCTTGACAAAAAAAATAAAAAATTATAGAATTAAAACCGTATTTGGAAATTTTCGAAAAAGACGAAAGGTAAAAAAATTATGAAAAAATTAGGTTTCACTCTTGCCGAAGTTTTAATTACTTTGGTAATTATCGGTGTAATTGCCGCTATGACGGTACCATCATTGATGAACAATACTAACGCACAAGAATTCAGAAGTGCATTTAAAAAAGCGATTTCAGGTGCAAATCAAGCATTAACATTGCATTATGCACTTGAAGGTTTAGCGGCAAGTGATTATACTGATGCCACAGATTTGGTTGATGAAGTATTTAAGACACGTATGAGTATAATGGATGGAAATGACCAGTATGTTGTAGAAGTTGGGGGTGCAGATTCTTCGAATTGTTGGACAACTGCTGACGGTATAACATTCTGTATAAATAATTGGGAAAATGATGATAGTGAAGGTCAAGGCGGCAGATGTGACAGCTATAATCAGAATTCTTGTTCTGCCAGTAATGATAGCCCAAACTTATACATAGATGTTAACGGAGCTAAAAACCCGAATAAACTGACAGAAAGCTCAGATAGACCGAGAGATATTTATACAGCTGCAATATATTCACAAAAAGTTATTCCGGTAGGAGATGCGGCACAGCAAGTTATGTATGATAAACAAGTAAGTAGTACGCAGGAAGGCGAGGGGGAATAATAAGTTAAAAATTAGCGAATTATTAGAAAGGAGCGGTGCAATTATTGCACCGCTTTCTTTTTTGTATGGATTAGATATTTATATATAACAAATGATGTATTGATTGTTATATTGTGATACAATTAATTTATTAATAAAATTGAAACAAGCAGATTGAATTTGAAATACAAAACTTAATTACCTTAAGGAGCAATTTCAATGCTGTTATAATCGTATTAACAGGTGGTATAATCGGTTTATTTTTAATTTTTGATTATATGTTTTTTCTTAAATCATATCAAATAACAAAAAGGATTTATTCATTAATAAAAGGAGTTGAGCTTGTAGAGCGCAATTTTTTGCGCCGCTTAACTGAATAATAAATTTTTCACATTTTGTATTGGCGCAAAATATTGCATCCTACTGCTGCTTTCTTATGGCTTCGTCTAATAAGTCATGAACTAGGACAACAATTGACAAATTATTATAAATAGATTAAAATGTAAGTACAATGTATTACATCAAGGAAACGGTATGTCTAAAACAATACAAATCAGAGTTGATGACTTTTTAAAGTTTAAAGCAGATGAGCTTTTTAATAATTTAGGGATGGATACTTCAACGGCAATCAGAATATTTCTCACTATATCTACAGAAATTGGCGGACTCCCTTTTGAGGTTAAGCTGCCTAATGCTTCTTTAAAGGAAGCTATAAATGATGTTATGAACGAAAAAAATATCAGCAAACCGTATAAATCTGCCAGAGCAGCTGTTGAGTCTATGTTAGAGGACTAGATTCGTGTACGAAATCAGATATACAGCTCGTATGAAAAGAGATGTTAAATTAATGAAAAAGCGTGGCAAGGACATTGAAAAATTGATTTATATTTTAGATATCCTTGCATTAGGAAAGCCATTGCCCGAAAAGAATAAAGATCATCAACTTCAAGGTGAATACAAAGAGTTTAGAGAATGTCATATTGAACCTGATTGGTTGTTGATATATAGAATAGAGGATAATGAATTGTATCTGTACGCAACTGCAACGGGTTCTCATTCCGATTTATTCAATATGTAAGATTTTACTATTAATTTATCTGAGAAAAAATTCACGATAAGCCGAAGGTGTTACAAAGCGAAGCACCGCAGCTTGCAGGGTGCAATTTTTTGCGCCGCTTAACTGAATAATAAATTTTTCTTACATATTCTTTTTTTATTTGAAAAATTTGAAAAAATTTGATATGTTATTATTTGTAAACAGGTATTAAGATAATTAATTATATGGTTGTTTAAATAAAGTAAATTTACGATGGAGGAAGATATGAGTGAAACATATACTTTATACACAAGAAGCAATTTTGACGGGTTGGTTTGTGCCGCATTATTAAAGGAAATCGGGTTAATTGAAGATGTGAAATTTGTACATCCGAAAGATGTACAGGATGGTTTAATACAATTTACCGAGAATGATATAACTGCAAGTCTGCCGTATTCAAGCGGTGTTTATATGGCTTTTGACCATCATTCAAGTGAGTCGATAAGAACAAAAGACATAAAGGAAAATTATATTATAGAACCTACAGCACCTTCCTCCGCTAGAATTGTTTATGAATATTTCGGCGGCGAGGACAGATTTTCTTCATCGCTTCATGACCTTATGGAGGCTGTTGACAAAGCAGATTGTACAAACTTTACGGAGGAGGATGTACTTAATCCCCAAGGTTGGGTTTTATTAAATTATTTAATGGATCCAAGAACAGGTCTTGGTCGTTTTAGAAATTTTACTATATCTAATTATAATTTGATGTTAAAGTTGGTCGATTTGTGTTCTCAAAAAACTATAACGGAAATTATGGAAGACCCTGATGTCAGAGAAAGAGTTGTTTTATACAATGAACAAAGGCAGGCATTTAAAGAGCAAATTGAAAAATGTACTCGAGTTGAAGATAAGATTGCAATTTTAGATTTACGCAATGAAGATGTTATTCACGTGGGCAACCGTTTTGTTGTTTATGCTTTAAATCCTGAATGTAATGTTTCTATTCATATATTAAACGGTAAGCAAAATCAAAATACGGTGTTTGCTGTTGGTAAGTCTATTATAAACCGTTCATGTGCTATTGATATAGGCGCTATGATGTATGAATATGCAGGCGGCGGACATATGAATGCCGGCACTTGTCAGGTACCTAATGATAAAGCTCAAGATACATTAAATAATTTGATTTCTGAAATTAAAAGACTTGAAGCTGAAAACAGCCCTTGTAAACCTGAAAATGAATAAATATAAAAAGAAACGGTGCAAAATGCCTGTTCCTTTTTATAAAGCTTTATGATAATCCGGTGTGGAATTTTTACACCGGATTATTGTTTAT
>JAJQHF010000229.1 GCA_021199975.1 Candidatus Gastranaerophilales bacterium | reverse complement strand
ATCTTATATTCTATATGGAGATGGGGAAATAAACGGTTCTGTTATAAATAATAAAAATAGGCTTTTTTTGGAAAGTACAAATTTAAGTTCGTTATCATGTAATGATGATAAGTTTAGTTCATTAAGTACCTCGGCAATGCTTGCAAGAGGAGAAGTTCCTGATTCGCACAGAAGAACAGCAGACAATTATATGGTTATAAAAAAAATATATGGTACTCCTGTCGTTCAGGCTCGTATTAATAATAAGGAGCGGACTTTACTTGCTAAGTATGATTTTAATCCGTTAGAATTTTCAACAATTAAACAAATTAATGAAGAACTTTCTTTTCTTAAAAGATGGTCTTTATCTTTAGATAAAAATTTAAAACAGGATGCAGATGAAATTATTCAAATTCGCTCAAAAGAACTAAAATTTCTCTGTGCTTCTCGATATGTTAATATAACAAGCGAAATATATCAAGGCTATAAAGCTCTTGAAAGATATTTTGAGGAAATTTCAAAATATTAATGCTTTTGAAAATTGTTTTGTGCGTTACTATAAGCTGCAATAGTACTTATAGCTCAAAAAAGTGCAACAGAAATACAATATAGTATGTAAAAAGTATTTTTTATATTGCATTGGATTAAATTTTAAAAATATATATTAAGAAATGTTAATAAAATAAATAAAAAAGTAAATTTTTAAATTCAAAATGTTTTTATATAAATGTGGGTAGTTTAGGTTAAAAATTTATAGTGGAGGTTAGTTATGACAACATCTTTATCAGCATCATCTTTTCAAAATAGCAGTTTTTCGAGCAGCACATCAACATCAACTGCATTAACAACGAGCGGAAGAATTTCAGCAAGTTCTTTGTATAATACAGATAATTTAGACAGCAGATATGAATATCAAGAAACAAAAGAATCATATGAAACAAAAGATTTAGCGCAGGATGAAGCTATTACCGAAGAAATTGAAAATATCTTATATCTGATAGAAGCAGGTTATGAAGATAAAGCAATGGAAGCTTATAATGAATTAATTGAAACAATAGGCGGACAATCTCAATACTCAACTTTATCAGAATCAGAATTACAATCAGTTGCAAAATCCTTGCTTGATTCACAGGTTGAAGAAGATACGGAAGGCGAATATACAAGTATCAAAGATTACATTGTAGATTATGCTGCTGATGCAGATGAAAACTATATGCAAAAAGTTTGGTATAGAAATTCAAAAGTTGATTCTACTACAGAAGAAGATTTACTTGAATCAATATGCGGTCTTCAAACTGATGACACTGTTTCAACCTGGACAAAAATTAAAGGCTTCTTCGGAAACTTATTTACCCTTGGCGGTGTAACCGAATTGTTCGATTTCTCAAAACATCACTAATTAAAACCGAAACAATAATAACAAAGGGGCAGATAAATTATCCGCCCCTTTTGAGTTCTTCAATCTGTTCTTTTAAATCCTGCATTTCATATTTTAATCTGTTTAATTGGCATGTTACTGGGTCAGGTATTCTATTGTGCATTAACTGTCCCTGTATTAGAAGTTTTTGTCTTACAATTCGTCCCGGAACTCCTACTACCGTTGAATTTTCCGGAACCGAATCAACTACAACCGAGCCCGCTCCTATTCTAGAATTATCACCTATTGTAATATTTCCCAGTATTTTAGCGCCTGAACCGATTACTATATTATTTCCCAATGTAGGGTGGCGCTTTCCGTGTTCATTACCTGTTCCGCCTAACGTTACACCCTGATAAAGAAGTACATCATCACCTATAACAGTTGTTTCTCCTATTACAACTCCCATGCCATGGTCAATAAAAAACCTTCTGCCTATTGAAGCTCCGGGATGTATTTCTATACCTGTGAAAAATCTTGATAAATTAGAAATTATTCTTGGAATTAAAGGTATTTTCCAATAATTTAATTTGTGTGCAATTCTATGTAATATTAATGCGTGAAGTCCCGGATAACAAAACAATACTTCTAATATATTTGCCGCCGCCGGATCTTTTTCATAGATAGTTTGTATATCTTCTTTTATCTGTGAAAAAACTTTTTTTATTAAACGCATTAATTATACACCTTTTATGTATTTCCTTTTTCCATACTGAATTATAACCGGAAGCATCGATTTTTCAATTACAAAATTAGGGTTAGTATTTTTTTCGGTATTTAATTTTATTGCTCCTGAAGAAGCAAGCCTTTTTATGTCGCTGCGGCTTAAGGATTTATCAAAATTAGATATAAAATCAATTATTGAAATATCTTCCATAATTTTTACTTCGGGGATGTCATCAGGAATTTCTTTATTTTGAATAACTTTAATAAAATTATCCTGCGCTTCTTTTGCTTTGCCAGTACCGTTATACATTTCTGTTATTGTATAAGCAAGTTTCATCTTTATATCTCTGGGGTTATCAATTTTTAACCGTTCCTCAATTTCTTTCAATTCCTTATTTGAAATTTCGGTCAGCAGAGCAAAATATTTAACAATTAAGTTATCAGAAATTGACATTAATTTGCCGTACATATCTTTAGGAGAATCTGTAAGACTTATACAGTGTTCGGGATACGATTTTGACATTTTAACAAGCCCGTCGGTTCCTTCAAGCAGAGGTAAAAGCATAACCATTTGAGGATGTTCTTTACCGTATGCGCTTTGGATTTCTCTTCCCAAAAGATTGTTAAATCTTTGGTCTGTACCGCCAAGTTCAACATCTGCATCAACAACTACAGAGTCATAAGCCTGCATAAGCGGATAGAAAAATTCATGTACTGATATAGGACGATTTTCTGCATATCTTTTAGCGAAATCATCCCTTGTCATAATTTGAGCAACCGTTACTTTTGAAGCAAGTTTAAGCATTTCTATAAAATTGAGTTGGTAAAGCCAATCAGCATTGTTTTTGATTTCAGCTTTATTAACATCAATAACTTTAGATATTTGTTCAAAATAGGTTTTTGCATTTTCTTCAACCTGCTCTTTTGTAAGACTCGGACGGGTATCCGATTTGCCGGAGGGATCGCCGATCATGCCTGTACCGCCGCCGACAATTAAAATAATTTTATGCCCTAGGTTTTGAAACTGCTTAATTTTTCGTAAAACTACAGTATGCCCGAGATGCAAATCAGGTCTTGAAGGATCCATCCCAAGTTTTATTCGTAAAGGTTTGTTTTCCTCCTTTGATTTTTGTAATTTTAATGCAAGTTCATTTATCCCCCCGGGTAAAACCTCCGCACCTCTTGCCAATAATGCCGCTTGATTTAAAAATTCTTCTTTTAATTTAATTGTATCCATTTCCCTGCCTGTTAAATTACTTAAATAATATAAATATTATTACAAAAAAATTTTCATAAAAAAAGTCCGGATAAAACCGGACTTTTAATCAAAATAGAAATTAAACTAATTTTACGTTTGTAGAAGTACCTTTTTTAGAAACTTCAACTTTGCCTTCTCTTGCTAACCAGCCAAGACCTAATTCGGCAAAATTGCCTTTTAAATCTAAGTCTTTCTTCATTTTTGTAAGGGAAGCTTCGCCGTTTTCGTTTAAATAATTCCAAATTTGTCCGGCTGTTTCACCAATCATTTCCATCATTTAGTTCTCCTTCTTAGTAAACTGCTATTAACATTTCAAACATGTTATGTATAATTAGTATATAGCACAGAAATAAAAGGTTGTAAAGCAGAAAATGGAAAAAGGAAAAGTATGGAAATACGGTGAAAACGTAGATACAGACGTTATAATACCCGCAAGATACCTCAACACAGCTTCGCATGAAGAACTGGCACAACATTGCATGGAAGATATTGATTTATCATTTGCAAAGGAAGTAAAACCCTCTGATATAATAATAGCAGGGGAAAATTTTGGCTGCGGCAGTTCACGTGAACATGCTCCGATTGCAATAAAAGCGGCAGGAATATCTCTTGTAATAGCAAAAAGTTTTGCAAGAATATTTTACAGAAATGCAATTAATATAGGACTCCCAATTTTAGAACATCCGTATTTAAGTGATGAATGCAATAAAAATGATATATTAAAATATGATTTATCATCAGGTATTGTAAAAAACACAAATTCAGGCAAGGAGTATGTTTGTAATAAATTTCCGCCTGAAATTCAAGAACTCATAAAAACAGGCGGTCTAATAAATTATACAAGAGAAAAATTGCACAAATAAAAAGAACCCCTTATGGGGTTCTTTTTTATTCTAAATACTATTATTCTGCAGCTGTTTCAACTGTTTCATCAGCTTCCTCTGCAATTGCATCTGTTCTTATAGAAGCTGTTTTAGAAGACGTAATTTGTTTTTCTTTAAACTTTTTAACCTGTCTTGCAATCTTATCCGCAACGAGGTCTATACTTGCATACATAGATTCTGCACTTTCTTCAACCTTAACACTGCCGGAATTAAATTTGCAAATAACTTCTGCCGTATGACTTAATGAAACAGAAGGATTTTTTATGACATTAAGAACAACATCAATAGCTTGAATTTGGTCATAATGGTTCATAACTTTTCCGATTTTTTCTTCCGCATACGCACGAATAGCATCCGTGATTTCAATGTTACGCCCTTTAACAGTAATGCGCATTTATTTTGCCTCCATAAACTATCACTATGATATTATACCCTATTC
>JAJQHF010000240.1 GCA_021199975.1 Candidatus Gastranaerophilales bacterium | reverse complement strand
TTTATATAGTCATCCAATGGAGTTGATACAGCTTTGTCATATAAACTTTGGAATTGAGCTTTTATTTGTTCATATGTATTCTCAAACTCTTTCTTTAAATTAATTTTTTGTGTTAACTCATTATTATAAAGTTCTTTCATTGCATTATCTGTTGTTGAGGCAATATTGCCAGTAATAGTTTCTATACTGGCAGCCACATTTTTAATATCTGTGTTGCAAGCATGCATCATATCATTTAATTGACTTGCTAACGGACTACATTCAAACCCTTTTTGAAGTCCTGTATTATAACTTGTAATTCCTTGCACTAATTGTTTTTTTGCTTTATTACTATAAACTCTGGATATCTGTGTTCCTGTACCAATCCCAATTATACCGGGTGTTGCAGCAAGCATATTAGTAAGCAATCTTGTTTCTTTTTTATTAATTTGTTCTTTTTGCTTATCGCCGGATACGGAAACTAATTGATTTGGTTTTGAATATGTATTGAATTCATTAAATATACTATTAGTATTACTAATCATCAAAACCTCCAACTAATTCTGTTTTTTCATGTCTATATTTATTCATATTTTCATTACTAATTGCCGGTTCAGTATTCTCTATTTCTCTAAGTATAACATCTTGTGTAATTTTATCATATTTGGTTATACATTCGGAGCAAATATATTCAATCTGTGAATTATTATAAGATGAATCGGGCTGAACTGAGCAAATTTGTTCTGCTAATTTTTCCGGATTTATTTCACTCATTTCAACATTAGATGCATCTTTTAAATAGTGCTTAAATACAAGAGCCGCATTTATTTTATCAGGTGGATCAAGACAGACCTTAATAGGCATTCTTCTTTCAGATCTTAATTCAGCAGGAATATCAAGAGGGTTATTTGTCGTTGCAAATACTGTACAATGATAATTTTCAGAACAATTTTCTAAAAATCTTTTTAGTTTTGGTACAACCGAAGAACCTTTATTTGCATATCTATCAAATTCATCTGCTAAAATTATAGTTCTTTGCCCTGTGGTTATAAAATGTTCTTGAGCTGTTTTTGCTTTCTCTAACAAGTCTTTATAAAAACTTTCTTCTCGCGCTTCTTTTGTACGTGCTGAACTGTTCGGTTTTGCCTTTTCAAAATTACATCCTGCGCTTGTTGCAAATGCTTTTGCAAAACTTGTTTTTCCGTTTCCTATAGGACCAAAGAATAAAATTCCATTAGGAATTTCAACTATTTGTCCAGATCTTTCTTCTTCTACTAAATTTATAAAACTACTTGTAAGAATAAATTTTTCTGCATCATAGCCTGCAATAGAATCAAACCCTATATGCGAATCTTTATTTTTTGCAATTTCTTTTGCGATTTCTAACTTCTTTTCAGCCATTATCAATGCGGTTTGAGCCTCTACAAGCCTTTCGGCTTGAGCATTACTTGCTTTAAGTTGCTCATAATTCCTTTTTAACAATTCTACAATTTTTTCTTGTTCATCAATTGTAATTTTTTGAGCTTTCAAAAATCCTGTTATTTCTTTATCCTCACAAAGATCAATTACATCTATTTTCCTTCTTTTAAAAAAGCCATAAACGTTCTCACGTTGTTGTTTTGCTGCTAATTTAATAGCTGCTAGACCTTCTTCAAATTTTTTTGTAATATCATATCCATCATAAGAGTCATTGTCAAAAACATCAGATTTCTCTTTATCCTCAAAATCACCGAGTGAAACTCCTCTAAATGATATATTAGAGTTTAAATACGGCTTTTTATATAAAGAAAGGTTATCTACATTTTTTACATTCATATTATTTTTAATTCCATAGTTGTAACGTTTGAAAATATAATTTTTTGTCAACTGTTACATATTTTTATACAATATTTTACAAATAGAGTTTGCGGAAAAATTAAAATTTTTCCTGCAAACTTCGGGGAACGACTTCAATACAAGTTGTGTGCTATCCCGCACACGACTTGTATCTCGCACACCTTTGGTCGTGTTTGAAAAATCTCAAAAAATTATCATTTTTTTGGATTTTTCCGCACACTCAATATTTAATTATATTTTTAAAATAACATAACAAATTGTTCAGAAATTTCAAACAAAATTATTTAAGAAATTAGTAAAACATACACAAAAAACTTTAATCTTATATCTTCGCTTTCATGCTAATATTAAGATATCCATGGAAGCAAGAGAAAAACTATTTAAGACGAAATATGCGGCGGTGGTTGAGGCAAAACGACTTGAAAAATTTTTAGGCAATGAGAGTCTTTTGCCTGTTTATGCTTCATCAAAGGCAAAAATTTTACCATATCAGATAGCAGCCGCTCGATTTGCATTAAGGTCGGATTACCTCAAAGGCTGTATTCTATGTGACGAGGGTTCGCTTGGTAAAACATACGAGGCTCTGCTTGTTGCAGGTCAAAAGTGGTATGAGGGCAAAGAAAATATCCTTATTATTCTGCCACCTAATCTTATTGCCCAATGGTTTCGCAAGCTAAAAACCGATTTCACTATTCCCTATGTTTTCTGGAATAACACAAAAAACATCCCTGATGATGAGGGGATAGTCATTACAACCTACGATTGCGCCCTCCGTAAAATTGATAAAATCAAAGAACGTGACTGGGATCTGGTAATTTTTGACGAGGCGGATGTTTTATCCAATTATGAAAAAGAAATGACAATTAAGCTGAAAGATTGTGTGGGCGGAGCTTTTAAACTTCTTTTAACTCCGACACCGATTACAAAAGACATCAGAGATATTTACGGACTTATTCATTTTATTGACGAAAGTGTTTTGCCGGATGCCGATTGGTTTTACAGGCGGTATTTCAGAAAACCCGAAAATTACCCTGAACTCACAAGCTGGGTGTCACAGTTTTGTTTCAGGTCATTAAAGAGTCAAACAACGGAATATGTTAATTTTTCCCGCCGAATTCCGATTACGATTGATTATCCGCTGATAAAAGAAGAAAAAGAACTTTACAAGTTGATTTCAACCTACATTGCATCCGACAACAAAACAGCATATCCTGAAATGGACGGTTACAATTTGAGCCTCTTATTTTTCAAAACTATTTCTTCATCTTCGCAAGCCCTTGTGAAACTTCTAAAAGCTCCGATTGAGCGGTCTTACGGAATGGAAAAAGCAGTTCTTCAAGAAATCCGGAAACTTGCTGCCGAAATTCCCGCCAATTCTAAAATTTTACAGTTATTAAATATAATGAAACCGGTTTTTAAGCTGCTGAAATCAGTGGAAGTCAATCAAATAGCGTTTATTTTTGTTGAAAATTCAGCAACCATTGATGCTTTAGAACGTATTTTTTTGAAAGAAGAGTATAACACAATAAAATACGAGAGCGGGGATTCTTTAGAAAAATTCAGGGAAGATGATGAAGTTCAGATTTTAATAGCAGACGATTCAGCGGCAAAAGGCTTGGATTTGGAGTTTTGCCCCGTTGAGGTTAATTATAATTTGCCGTACAATTCTATTATTGCAGAACAAAGAATTTGCCGGTGTCACAGGCAGGGGCAGATGTCTGATGTACTTGTAATAAACATGTTGAGCAAAGAGAATTTCGCAGATGTTCGGCTGTTGGAATTGATAAATAAGCGTACTTTGCAGTTTAACGGTATTTTTGGCTTGTCTGATGATATTGTCGGGAATTTTGATGTCAAAATAAAGGAAGTCTTAAAAGATTTCCGACACAGGGATGAAGTTGCAAAATCATTCAAGGAAAACCTTGCGGTCAATCGACCTCAAAACGAGCAGCTTGTTGAAAACACGGAAGATGTTTTGTTTACGACCTTTACAAAATCGATTGCAGACAAGTTGACAATTACACCAAAATATATTGAAGAAAAAACAGACGAAATTAACACCGATTTGTGGGAGCTTGTAAAATACTATTTTACGGAAATTAAACCTGATTTTTATGAGATTGATGATACTAACAAGACCCTCACACGGATTGAAGCATACCGTCCGTATTTGTTTACATACCGTGAGGACAGCCGCAAAAAGAAGTACGAGGGCTGCCAAAAATACGGGTTAAGCAGGGATTTTAAGCCCGTAAGCGGCAGAATAACTTTTACTTCAATTTTTGCAAAGGGGATACTCAACGAACTTGACGTTTGTCTTGAGCCGGAGGCTAAAATCTATGTTAATGCAAAAATTGCTCCCTGTGAAATCGGGTTTTATTATACTTCTGTAACCTCAAAAGATTTTATCTCTCACGATTACAGGCTAATCGGGCAGACAAAAACGGGTGAAACATTGATGTACGAACAGTGCAGGGATATATTAAATCTGCCGGTTGTAAAAATCGTGGAGCGCGACAGTTTTGAACAGATTCGTTCCGGGAATTTGCTTGAGAATTTTGCAGGAGCCGGGAATTTAGATGATAAAGTTTCAAAAGAGGAGATTTTAAAGGACTATTTGCGGCGGAAACAGGGTTCTTTTGCGTTTGAAATTGAGAAAATTAAGCTGCTTGCAGGACGGGAAAAGTCACGGCTTGAATTTGATATTAACGAGATTAGAGCCAAAGTTAAGGATTTAACAAAGGCTTTAGATAACAAAATGATTGACAAATTTGAAAAATTAAAAATTCAAAAACAGCTCAATCTTTTGAAAAAAGATTTATTGAAAAATGAAAAAATGCTTTTTTATAAC
>JAJQHF010000231.1 GCA_021199975.1 Candidatus Gastranaerophilales bacterium | reverse complement strand
GAGTGTCATCGTATGATAACAAAAAACGACCTTTTATATTTTTTAATGTATCAGCCAGACCTTTGTGGTCAAAATTTTTGGTTGTAGTAATCATGTATCCCTCGCCTTTTGTGTAGGGCGGGTCGCAGTAAAAGAATTGATTTTCTCTGTCATATTGATTTATAAGTTCAATTGCAGTTTTATTTTCTATTATTACTTTGTCCAATCTTTGTGATATTTCTGCTATTCTTTCAATTATACCGCCTGCCGATTTTATTCCGGTTGTTTTGGAAGTTCCAAAAGTCTTGCATTTTGCTCCGAATGACCAATTTAGTATATATAAAAATCTTGCGGCTTTTTGTATATCTGTTATGGGTGAACTTTTAAGCTGCTGTTCAAACTGCTGTCTACTGGCAAGCATGTAGCACATTTCTCTTGCCAATTCGCATGGATGATATTTAACTATGTTAAATAAATTTACGAGTCTACTATCTAAATCGTTATATACTTCAAGTTCCGCCCATTTTTCCTTATAAAACAAAACCCACGCCCCGCCGCCAAAGGGTTCTTTGTATCCATTGATATTATCGGGTATTAATTCTGATATAGTTTTTCTTAATAGTCGTTTTCCGCCTATCCAAGATATTAAATATTTATAATTTTTCATGTTTAACCAACCTTTCAATTATGGTATTATTTATTTGCAGGTGGTCATAGGACGTTATGATTATTTTAATAAGAGTTGCCGCTCTTATTAAAACGAGGCTTTTGCCTTGCCTGTTCTTCTTTTTCACTCATTTACCGGACTTGTTTTACGCCGTCCGAAATACGCTATTCAATTGTCAAAGTTCAATATGTGTAATAAGCTATTGTTTTAGAAACAGTTCACATTCTTGTTTTCTTCTGTTATCTAAAACATGCGGTTTCCCGTTTGCCATATGCCAATCTTTAAAGCAATTTGAAGCTTCTTTATACAAACCTTTGTTTAGTAATTTCAACATTGTTGACCTTTTAAAAGCATTGCAGCCGATATTAAAAACAAAGCAGCATAAAGAATCAAACTGATTTTGAGTTAAATCGATTTCAACACAATTATTTATCGTGTTTTCTGTTTTTTTAATATCAACTTTTAACAAACTTTCCGCTTGTTCTTGTGTTATAACCTGACCTTTAAATACATCATTGCCTGTGTGACCTATACCTATTGTCAGTTTTCCTTTGCAAACTCCGTTTACACTAACCTTTTTACCCGTCATATCGTCATAAGCATGGAGCTTACAGCCTTCCAGCTTTTTTAATAAATCTATTCCATTTTGAGATATTTCCATTTATTTACAAGCCTCCCACGATTTTTTACAGCATTTTTTCTGATATAAATCCACGGCATTTCCCATTATTTTGGCTTTTAAAGAACTAAATCCCTGCTGAATACACAAATATATGAATATTTCAGATGTCAAATGCCGGTATTCATCAATACTGCATCGGTCTTTTATTAATTCGTAAATTTCTCTTTTGAATTCGAGCATATAGTCATGAATGCCTGATGGCAGTATAATCCGCCTGTCGTCTGCCGAGCAGAAAGCCTGCAAAATTCCTTTTATATCCGCATTATTCCATCTGTAGCGGCTGTCATTATTAATTGTTTGATGTCCATATACCTCAAATTCAAAATTGAATTTTTGAGTATAAACATTCGCTGTAAACTTGTTATTAAAGATACTCGGATATTTAAGTTTATCTTCATAAAGTGTATATCCTGTTTTTGTATCCAATAAAATATTTTTATCTTTTTCATACCTGAAACGCTGTCCGCCGTCCGGATTTGGTGTAAAACAAACAAACTGAAGTTTATTTCTTTTAGTCATTCGAATTTTCCTCCGCAAGTAAAATAATTTCTTCTGTATCATCTGCCGTTGTTTTGGATTCAAGTTGAGTTTTAATTTGTTCAAATTGTTGAATTATTTCTTTTAATTTGACAATTTCGCTTTCTGAATCGTCATAAAGAGTAATAATCTTATTGCCTGCCTTTATAGCCTTTGCTAAAGCTTTAATTATAAATTTTGTCAGTTTTTCTATTGTTGTTAATCTGAATGTGAACATATTTTTCTCCTTTTTTATTCTTCCGTATCTTCGCTGCTCTCTTCTTCAGTTGTTTCTGTGCTAATTAATGCAGTTAATTCATCAAGGCTTATTTCTCCTGCTTTGTACTTGAACATAGCTTCCGTTATTTTTTCTGTTAACGTGAAATCTCCTACAGTTAACGGACATAGCTGTTTAACAACATAGCAATAAACGTTATTGCAATAGGTTAACTGCATTTTAAGTTCCAGATTAGCTTCAAGATAACTGTTTATGGTTTCAAGACTTAAGCCAAACATCTTTAAGCCTGTTATAAAATCCAATGCAGTCATTGAAAGATTGTTTATTCTTTCTGCAATTTCTTCTTCCGTAGGAGTCGGATTTTCCACTATTTGAAATTGTCTCGTACCATCTTCAAGCGCTTCAATTTCTTCTATGTGATATAATCCTGAATTATTGCAAAATTCAGCAGCTTCAATAGGGTACATCCCTGTAAATACTTGATTTAATTCGTAATCTGACATAAATATTTCCCCTTTCTTATGTTTTTTCCGGATTGCCGCAGCTCTTTCAGAGCCTCGCAATGACGGTTAATAACCTATTACCATCCAATTTAAACCGCCTGCGCTGCCGTAAGTAGTTACACAGCCCGTAGTAGATTTACTTGTCCAGCCGCCTGATTGGTTACCGCTGCTCGTTGAATTAATACCGTCTAAAAAGCAATAACTTGAGTTGCTCATAGCGGTGGCGAATGTTATTGTTCCTGATGATGTACCCCATTGTAATATCAATCCGTTTGCAAACTTAATGTAACCTAGGTTATTTGCTTTTTTATATTCCATTAGTCCATAGCCCGAACCTGATAATACATTTTTTATAAACTCGGTTGTAGCAAGTTGAGTACTGCTGTCATCAAGCTCAGGAGTTACTCCGTACGTTGTACCTGTTAAAGTGCCACCTGACAGCGGTAAATAATCCGTTTCTACTGTAGTTTGTAATGTATCAATATTTGTTTGCAAGGTTTCTGCCGTATTATCAACATTTGTTTGAATGGCGGAAGTATTTTCATCAACGTAAGATTTCATCATCCCATATATTTCACCCATAGGGAGCGTGAAATTATTGTTATCTTCATCAAGCGTATAATAAAGAGCTTTTCCGTCTTGCTCATAAAGATTTTGAACTCTGCTGCGATATACGGCATCAACTATCTTTGAACCTGTTGAACTTAATGTATATGGTA
Source organism: Candidatus Gastranaerophilales bacterium (assembly GCA_021199975.1). GTDB lineage: Bacteria > Cyanobacteriota > Vampirovibrionia > Gastranaerophilales > Gastranaerophilaceae > Avigastranaerophilus. Next base: position 1,363 of record JAJQHF010000231.1, on the reverse strand, counting down.
TTTTTAAACAGGGTTGATAAAATAAATTACCATTTATATATACTAAAAAGTTATTCAAATCAATAGAACCTGTTGTTAAGTAATAGTCTTTGCCGGTACCGCACCCCAATGTTATATAATATTCAGGGTTAGTGTTGATGTAATATAATTCTTTATTTGACGTATCAGGTGTCCAGCTTCCGATAAAAGTCGTTCCATCTGTTGTATCAGCGTATAAAGAATATACTCCGCCGGCATAGTCAAAATTTAATTGATAATAAATGGTATCGCCAACTCCAAAAATTGCTTGAATATGTGTTGTCTCATTGCTATCATCATCTGATGTTCCTGTTCTGGCATAAAAATATAGCCGAGGCAAGCTATTGCCTCTCCATATCAAAGCGCCATAACCTATATACACTTTATCGCCGTAAGAAGATAGCTTTATGAGAGCAGCAGCTTCATCACCCAGAACAGCACTGCCTTTTATAGTCCAAGAATTACCGGCCAAGTCTGATAAAGTTACAGGCGTTTGAAGTACGTTTCCGTCAGAACAATTCGATAATATGCCGTCATCAGATACATCAGGCGAACCGATTAAAGTATAATCATCTTCTTTAATAACATCCGTTCCTGTTTTGTTGTAAGATATATACGTTGTTCCGTTTATTCTTAATTCATAACTCGGAAGGTCTATTGTACCATATTGTACTTGCGAACCTGAACCCGCACCTATTGTTATTTCTGTACCCCAATACACTGTCGATAAATCAGTTACTGATGTATACAATAATGTATCATCCACATATACATTCAGAGTTCCGTTTTTATAATCAGCTATAAATTCGTGCTCACTGTTAGAGCTAAATGCTTCGCCAATTGAGGCAATATCCATATTACTATATAATAAATTTCCCTCTGTGTCATACATTTGTACAACTAAGTCAGTTCCGTAACGGTTTAATGCAAATTTTGTATTTGTGGAAGATTGAGCAAAATTAGTAGTTGTATCAAATAACGGTTGGAACATGTCGTTTACATCATTATTAACACAATATGCTTTACATCTGAAATAGAAGGAGTCTGTAGATGATATTTCAGGTGCTTCTACTAAAATATAATTGTTTGTGCTAAACCCGCTTGCAATCCCGTCTTCTGTAATAGTAGGTGAACCTACTACAGTCACTTTAGAACTGTCAAAAGTCGAATGTGCCATGTCGACAAGCTGGGCATATTCAGTACTGTCAGTTAAGATATTGCCTGTATAGTAGCCCTTTTGGGCTTCAAGCTTGTTTGTTTTATATATATCAATCAGATTAGAATTATAATTATTCAATACTAAACTGGGGGGCGGGGGGGGGGGGGGGGGGGGGGGGGGGGGGGG
>JAJQHF010000022.1 GCA_021199975.1 Candidatus Gastranaerophilales bacterium | reverse complement strand
AAAATATCCTGTTAAATATAATCTTCCTTATCCTGTTTAAAATTGTGATTTCTTTATAAAAAATTTAATTTAATAAAATTATACCTTTAATTATTGCTGAAATGATATTTTTATGTGTGTTATATTTGCAATAAAGCGGCAGGGTTAAAGCCGCTTTAAGAAGATTTGCAGCATAAAATTAATTACAACATTTCCGCATCTGTAAGTGTATAGTTTTTTAAGGAATTTTCTTTAACCTGAATACAAATATATGTCATAGTATCTGATATGCTTTTAATCGCTCTTATATTCCCAGCTGCGACCCTGGCAATTGAACCTTCCTTAACTTTAATTTCTTTTTCATTTACAAGAATGCAGCCTTCGCCTGATAAAATTATATAAATTTCTTCATTTTCTTTGTGTTTATGTTTACCAAGATAATTTTCACCTGCAGGAATTGTACTAATTGAAATTTCAGCTCCGGTTAATCCCAAAACCTTATTTAAAAATAATTTTGAATTGCATTTTAAATTGATGTCTTTATTCTCCATTATGTATTCTGTTATCTCGTTGAATTTACCAAAATCAGCTGAAGAATACGTTGTCTGCTGTTCCAAATTTTCAGGTTTTTTTGAATTATCTGCGAAATTAAAAGTTGTGTCCATAAGTTTTCTCCTTTCATATTATTAGACATCTAACTATTAGAATAAAAATTTTTAAGTTAAATTTATGTTTATTTTTTCAAGTAACATTTCAAGATTTTGAATTTCTTTTTCTGTTAAGTCTTTGTACAAAGTTTCATTTAATTGGGCGGAAACTTTATTGAATATCGGTTTAAACTCACATCCTTTTTTTGTTAAGACAATATTTGTATATCTGTTATCGTTTTTTGATTTTTCTCTTTTGACATAGCTCAATTTTTCAAGTTTATCAACCAAAACAGTTGTTGTTGCTTTTGTTCTATGGATTTTTTTAGCAATATCTTGCATTGTAATTTCTTTAACAGTGAACAAATTTACCAAAATATCACCATGCGATGGCGACAATTCTGTTATACCGTTTGATTTTAACTCCTCAAGTATTAAACGATTCGCCTTTTCGTGTATTCTTGATATTAAAGAAATTGCATTACCTTTCATATAATTATTATAGTTAGATATCTAATTATTGTCAAGGTTTATTATTATGTCTGAGAAAAAATTCACGACAAGCCGAAGATGTGAGTAAAACTCGTTCTGCAGTACATAAATATTCACCTTGTGAGTGTAAACTTTAATACTTGTTAGCTCAAAGAGGTTATATTTGATTAGCAATTTCTTTGAAAAATCGTTCAATAACTTTTGCTTTGGCATTATATGGTCTTGCAAAAACTATTTCAATTCCAAGTTTCGAGTATAACCCCTGAAAACAAAGTTCGGTAAAGCCTTTGTCATCAGGAAATATTTAGCTCTAAACGTTCTGACATTATATTGATACACAACTTTTGGAATCATATCAAGATTAATAATTACTTTCCTAAGAGCCGAAACTATACATTGCGTATTTTTTCAAGCATAATCTTGTAACCAACAAGTGCAGTAGATTGCCAATCTGGAAAGCCGACTAAAGTTACTCTGCATGGTTTTGCCTATTAAAGGATTTATTACTTGAAAAGCAAGTTTGTGTTCATCTGCAACTAAAATATCTCCTACTTTCAAAAGCGTAGCATCTCGTTTTATATATGGTTCAACTTTACCCGATAGAGCCTTTTCTTCATCTCGAACTAAAACCCAATTGTCATAATTAAACATTAACACAAGGGGTTTTTCAATTTTTTGTTTCATTCTTTTTTCTATAGATGTGTGATTATAAAAAAGGGTTTTATTATGATAAATAAATTAGTTAATAATACAGGAACTATAAGCGGTAATGCAGTTCAAAAAGATTTATCTGAATCTGCTGTTGCTGAAGTTATACAAAATGGAGAAAATAAAATAACTTCTACACTGGATGCTTTGAGCGTTCAAGGTTCAGCAATGATTAAAAAACCTTATTTTATGTTATCAAAAGGGCAGATTGGATACATAAAAGAAGTTTGGGGTTGTGATGGTTATGGATATACTGATGAAGATATAAGCTTTATTGCTTCGTATATTTTTAATATAGATAAAAATTCCGTTATTAACCGTGGCCGTATGAATACTCCTAAATTGGGTTTTAATTATATGAAAAACTGCCCGAAAGAGAGTAAAGAAAAATTGTATAATTCCCCCGCAATACGTCAAATAGAGCAAAATATAGAAGATATGGGGCTAAAGCTTTTCATTTTAACCCAAATACCTGACGGCGAATTTATTTTCGGATATTCAAACGCTTCTGATAATTCAGAAAAAAGAGTGTTTTTTGGAATGGAAAATATTTTAAATGCTAAAAAAAATGACCCCGCAAAATACGAACAATTAATGGAATTGGTACAACTAACCAAAAAAGGGAAAATTCCGCCTTATGTTATCGGAATATTACAAAAAAATGCCAATATAAATCCTAAATTTTTATCAGCCCTGAAAGAAATATATAAAAGTGAAGAAAGCGCAAAAACAGGAGATGTTTTTATTTCTGACGGGCAATTAAAATATAGAACCGGAACGGAAGATATTCCCGTAAAAATGTCAAAAGAAACTTTTGAAACCCTTTTTCCGCCTGTTGAAACCATGGCTTTATCGCAGGGTCAGCTCGGGGATTGTTATTTTGTCAGTGCGGTTTATGACTTTTTAAAAAATCCGCAGGCAAAAGGAATTATTTACAGTATGTTTGAAGAAAAAAAACGGCGATATAATTGTAACAATTCCCGACTGTAAGGAATACCCCATTTGCTTTCCCAAAAAAATCTTAAAAAAAGAAGGTAAGAAGAATGTAGGAGCGGCTTTAGGAATTCAAATGCTTGAAGATGCATATAAACAAACAAGAAGTAAAAAATATGGTGTCGAAAATCAAATGTACATTTTGGAAGGCGGTAATCAAGTTAAGGTTTATGATGCTTTCTTGAATAGTAAAAATTCGGGATATATACATCAAATTCCACTAAATGGACTAAAGCACTTTCCAATACTATATTTCACCCTATTTCCCACAATTCTCTCTACATAGCAAATTTCTCTCTTTCATTTTCTTAAGTTAAACAGGTACCTAAAAGTTTAACAAGAAAGATTTTTGTTTTTTGATTCGGTTCATCCTTTGTCATCATTATTTGCAAGTCGGTTTGAAAATTAGAAATAATAGTTAGCTGCTGCTTATTTCAATCTTCTGAATGATGTGCTATTGGTGAGTTTTTATTAAGATTTGTTAAGACGGCATATTTGTAATCAAAGGATGGATTATGACAGAAGATAGAAAAGGTTTCTATTTCGAGCTATTAGACTTGTTAGAGCAAGACCCGGGTCAGAGATTTTACGCTGATAATTGCAAAGACCTTTTGAGAAACAAAGTTTATGAATGTGCCATGAAAATGGATAAAGACTTGATTAAATTGCTTTTATCCAATGGAAGAATGAAAGAAAAGTTTTTTGTAGATGTTGATGGTACTTTAGTTTTTGACAAAACGGCTTTTGGTTGGGCTATCAATAACAAAGCATTCTTACAAGATTCTTATACAAGATTTAAAAATACTATCGGGCTTATTGATAGCAGAGAGCAATTTATTTCATCTAATAATGATGTTGTGCTTTCTTTTCCTTATAAAGATTGCGTATTAGAAGGCGGGCAAACAAAAGAAGACCAAAAAAGAGATGAAATATATTATAATGAACTTTTAGCTCCGGATGATGTTGATAGATTACTGGCTCCTAAAGTATTTACAAATGCAAAAAGATATTCTTCCAACAATCTCGGGGGGGGGAGCTTATTACGTCATTTAATGATGACGATAATTTGCTTATCAAAGGGAATAATTTATTAGCACTGTCTTCTATTCTTAAACGATATGAGGGAAAAGTAAAATGCATATATATCGACCCGCCGTATAATACTGGTTCTGATAGTTTTAATTACAATGATAATTTTAACCATTCAACGTGGTTAACATTTATGAAAAATCGCTTGCAGATTGCAAAGAATCTTCTAAAAGAAGATGGGGTTTTGTTTATAAGTCTTGATGACAAAGAAGCTCACTATTGCAAAGTTTTGGCTGATGAGATTTTCAAAAGAGAAAACTTTATTGCAGATATTTGCCATAAGGCAAGAGGTTCTATATCTAACGATAAAATTATTTCGTCAAACCATAATCATATTTTATTTTATGCAAAAAATGAAAGATTTGTTTTCTCGAAAAAACATGAGTATGGTATTTTTAAAGATTTAAGTAATTTTACCGAAAAAGATGAAAATGGCTATTATAAATTAGTTCCGGTGGATGGTCCAGGCGGCGCCGCAAAAGGAAACCCTTACTATGAATTTCTTGGATTGGAAAATTATTGGCGATTTTCTAAAAATACCATGCAAGCAATGTACAAAGAAGGTTTAATTGTCAAAAAAGGGAATTCTTTACAGCAAAAATATTACAAAACAAAAGCGGAAAACCAAAGGCAAACTATAACTACATGGTGGGATGAGGGTTATTTAACATCCAGTGCTACATCACAATTAAAAACTTTAATGGGAGAAGACTGTTTTAAGAATCCAAAAAATGAAAATTTAATTGAACTAATATTGGAATTTGCAACGAAAGAAAATGATATAGTTTTAGATTATCATTTGGGTTCTGGAACAACATGTGCAGTTGCACATAAAA
>JAJQHF010000106.1 GCA_021199975.1 Candidatus Gastranaerophilales bacterium | reverse complement strand
GATACTAACGGTAAAAAACGATTAAATGTTGTAGCTAGAGATATCTTTTTATTTGAATACTGGATACAAAATGATGAAAACCCCGAATATATAGGAAAACTTTTACCATACGGTCATCAATACTCTCGTTCCGAGTTAATATCCACATCAAATGAAAACAATTGCAACAGCTCTAAAAGCGGAAATTATTGTTCCTCCTTAATAATGAAAGACAGCTGGCAGATAAAACAAGGTTACCCATGGGCGCAAGCTCGTTATGTTGTACAATAATCATCTTTATTAATAAAGCTTTTCTCCTGTTATAAAAACTCACTGACAATATGTATTTTATAGAGTATAATTTATAATATGCAAAATAATGAATTTAAAAAAGACAATAACAACCTTCAAGATATCCCGAAAGAAAAGAAAAAGCTCCATTATTCTCTTCTTACGGTTGTATTGCTTTTATGTATAATTAGACTTGCGGTAAGTGCATTTGATAATATTAATAAAAATATAAATTTTATATCTAAAATTAAAGGCTTGGAAAACAAACGCAATGAAGAGTTAGATAAGAATAAACAATTGAAATCAGATATTGAAAATTTTAATTCTGAAACTACATTTGAATCTATTGTAAGAAATAATTTAAAAATGGCAGGTGAAAACGAGATTTTAATCATAATAAACAAACCGGAAGAAAATCCCGTTGAAGATATTAAAGTAAATAATAAAGAAAAAAACGAAAAGAAATAATAACAATACGAAAAACCGCCCTTTTAAAGGCGGTTTTAAACTCTCATAAACTATTTGACCGCAACGAGCCTTAAATTAACTCCAATATCCGCATTTACCTGTCTGACGCTTGCAATTGCCATTGAACGGCGTTTTTTTGCACCCCTTAAAAAGAATTCAACTCCTTCTGATATATTGCTTGTTGGTATAACTATTTTTGTTTTCATTTTATATTCCTATTTAACTCTGATATTTTTATATTCGGCATTTTTTCTTCAAACTTTAGTAATTTAATTAAAATTGTAAATTTTTGTAATGTTTTCATTTTATGTTTATGATAAGAATTTAATGAACATAAGAGAAAAATCAATGCAAGAACTCAAATTTTGTACAATAGATAAAATTAACATTGCGGTAAATCATTACGAAAGCGGGTTTAAAAGTGTTTTGATTATCGCACCGGGTTGGTTTATGACAAAAGACAGCAAATCTTTTAAAGAGATGTCGGAAGAATTTTCAAAATATACGGATGTAATTTCAATGGATTTTCGAGGACACGGAAAAAGCAGCGGTTTTTATACGTTTACAAGTAAAGAAGTTATTGATATTAATGCCGTGATTAATTTTGCACAAAAAAGATATGAAAAAATTTATTTAATGGGGTTTTCTTTGGGAAGTTCAATTGTTTTGACAGCAGGTGCGGAAAATAAATGCGTAAATAAAATTATTGCGGTAAGCGCTCCTGTTTGCTTTGAGAAAATAGAAAATAAAGTATGGAAAAAAGAAGCATGGCTTCCTACATTCCAAAAATTCGAACTAAAAAGATGGTTTTCAATCCGCCCCGGATTGTTGAACGGTAAAAAAGTCAAACCTATAGATATCGTAGATAAAATAACATGCCCCACTCTTTTTATTGCGGGCGAAAAAGATCCCACTGTATGCAGTTGGCATACAGAAGCTCTGTTTAATAAAGCGGTTTGTAAAAAGGATTATAAACTTTTTAAAAATTGCTGCCATGCGGAAGATTTATTCATCCAAGACAGAGAAAACTTCATTAAAATTTGCATTAATTGGTTATTTTCGGAATAATTAATTTTTCATTAATATTTAAAGGAAATTGTAAAATTCATTGTATAAATAAATTGTAGAGAAAAAGAGTCAGACGTAAGGAGGATATAAATATGTCAATAAGACCATTAGGCGACAAAATCGTTATCAAAGTTATTGAAGATGCTGAACAAACATCAGGCGGAATATTCATTCCTGACAGTGCAAAAGAAAAATCTCAAAAAGGTGAAGTAATTGCTGTCGGAGAAGGCAAAATGAATGAAAAAAGCGAAAGAGAACCAATGGACGTTAAAGTCGGAGAAATTGTTCTTTTTGCTAAGTATGCGGGAACGGATGTAAAAATTAATGATGAAACATTAAAAATTATGTCAGTTTCAGACGTTTTAGGCGTTATAGAATAACAAATAATAAGGAGAAAATAAAATGGCTAAGAAAATAATTTTTGATGAAGAAGCACGCAAAAGCCTTTTAAAAGGTATTGATGCAGTTGCTGATGCAGTAAAAGTTACATTAGGACCAAAAGGAAGAAATGTAATATTAGATAAGAAATTCGGCGCACCTCAAATTGTAAATGACGGTGTTACAATTGCAAAAGAAATAGAACTCGAAAACCCGTTGGAAAATTCGGGCGCTCAATTATTAAAAGAAGTTTCTTCAAAAACTAATGATGTAGCAGGCGACGGAACAACAACAGCTTCTGTTTTAGCTCAAGCTATAGTAAAAGAAGGTGTAAGAAACTTAACCGCAGGTGCTAATCCTATCGGTATGAAAAGAGGAATGGATAAAGGTGTTGAAATTGCGCTTGAAACAATTAAAAAAATGGCACAGAGCGTAGACTCAAAAGAAAAACTTGCGCAGGTTGCAACAATTTCAGCAGGAAATAACGAAGAAATAGGCGGACTTGTAGCGGAAGCAATGGAAAAAGTCGGACATGACGGTGTTATTACAGTTGAAGAATCAAAATCAACAGGTACAAACTTAAAAGTTGTAGAAGGTATGCAGTTTGATAAAGGTTACATTTCTCCTTATTTCGTTACAGATCCTGAAAGAATGGAATCCGTTTTAGAAGATGCTTATGTATTATGTGTTAATAAGAAAATCAACTTAATTGCTGATTTGGTACCAATTTTGGAACAAGTTGCAAGAGATGGACGTTCTTTATTGATAATAGCAGAAGATGTTGAAGGTGAAGCGCTTGCAACATTGGTTGTTAATACAATGAGAAAAGTATTAAGAGCCGTCGCTGTTAAAGCTCCCGGTTTTGGCGACAGAAGAAAAGCAATGCTTGAAGATATTGCTGTATTAACAGGCGGTCAGTTATTTACTGAAGAACTCGGTATTAAACTTGAAAATGTAACCGTTCAAATGTTAGGTCAGGCAAAACGTGTAACCGTTACTAAAGATGATACTACAATTGTTGTAGGCGACGAAACAAAACGTGCTATTGAAGACCGTGTTAAATTAATTAAACGTCAGATTGAAACATCAGACAGCGAATACGATAAAGAAAAACTTCAAGAAAGATTAGCTAAACTTTCAGGCGGTGTTGCTGTTATTGAAGTAGGTGCGGCATCAGAAGTCGAATTAAAAGAAAGAAAGTTAAGAATTGAAGATGCTTTAAATGCCACAAGAGCAGCAAAAGAAGAAGGCATAGTACCCGGCGGCGGTGTTGCTTTAATAAGAGTTATGCAGGATCTTGAAAAATCAATCAATAATATAACATATACAACTGATGATGAAAAAGTCGGTTTCAGAATTTTACTTGATTCTTTATACATTCCTTTAAAACAAATTGCAGATAATGCGGGTGTAAAAGGCGAAGTTGTTGTTGAAACAGTTAAAAAGCTTCCTCAAAATGAAGGTTATGATGCAATGCTTAATAAATATACCGATATGATTAAAGCAGGTATCGTAGACCCTGCAAAAGTTACAAGAAGCGCATTACAAAATGCCGTATCAGTTGCAGGTATGTTATTAACAACAGAAGCAGCGGTTGTAGATGTACCGGAACAAAAACCGGCTCCTGCTATGCCTGATATGAGCGGCATGGGCGGTATGGGCGGTATGATGTAATAAAACATCACTGTTAAAACCATTTCAAAAGACCTGTATAGTTATATACAGGTCTTTTTCATAATAAAGAATCATTTGTCGGATGTTGTTAAAGTACAAATTTAAATACAATAAAAAATTAGATATTATAAGGATAATCTTCTTTGAATTCCCACTGGTCAATCATTAACAACCCTGTACAGTAGCTGGGGTTAGATTTACATTCTTCTAGGGCATCTTCTCTTGTTTTTGCACCTGAAAACGGTATTACTTTTGAAGTCCCATGTACTGTTGCATAGCTATATGGAGTATCTTCAGGACAATAAAGAAAAATAAACTTATCCTTTCCACTTTGATTGGGCTTCTTTTCACCGTTTATATCGAATCTAAAATCAATACATGCTCCTTTATATACATAAAAATAAGTACCGTCATTAAGGTAAACATAATAATACAAATCGCTTTGTTCTGTTTTATAATATATAAGATAAGGAAGCAGATATTCCTGTGCAAAATTTTTTCCTCCGTCTGTTTCACCTGAAATGGAATCTGAAATATACCCCGTACTTTCCGCCCAGTAATCCCAATTTTTCCCGTCGGCTTTTGCTCTTGTTGAGGCATTACATAACATGGAATAAAATTTTTTTATTTTGGATGAAGCCTCAATTCTTCTATAATTTGCCATAATAGAAGGTATTGTTATGGCAGCTATGATGCCGATTATGACTAAAGTAATTAAAACCTCAGATAATGTAAAAGCATTTATTTGCAATCTTTTCATATAAACCTAAACCTCTCAGGAATATTATATATCTATATTTGGATATTTGCAATTAAAAATATCTATTCAATGAAATTTAATATCACTAAAGTTCAAATTTATAAACTGTTTTATACGTTTAACTCTAATC
>JAJQHF010000153.1 GCA_021199975.1 Candidatus Gastranaerophilales bacterium | reverse complement strand
AAAGTAATTATAATTCTTGTTTTATCATTTTTCTTTATTAAGGAAAAATGGGGAAATGATATAAGTAACTTTTTATCATCAATAAACGGCATGCCGAAAATAGAAATGCCGTCACTAAATCATGATGATAAAAATAACAAAGATGAAATTGTAAAGAAACCTACTGAAATTCCGACTCAAAATAAAGAAGATAAAAAAGAGAAAGAAAGCGTTTCAATATACTTTTTAGCTCTTGACTCTAATGATAACGGTATATATAAAAAGGTGCAGAGAGAAGTTCCTATTGGGGAAAACAGACTCGAATATGCGTTAAATGAGCTTTTAAAAGGTCCTAATCTTATTGAAAAATCAACAGGTGCATACAGTGAAATACCTAAAACTACCAAAATATTGGGAGTCAAACAGTCAAAAAATAAAATTATTATTGATTTAAGTTCTGATTTTGAATTAGGCGGCGGGACAGACAGCATATATTCAAGAATGATGCAGTTAATAAAAACGTCGCTTGCTAATACTGATAATAAAAAAATTTATTTGTATTTAGATGGGAAACAAGTTAATTTTATCGGCGGGGAAGGAATTATGATAACCCAGCCTTTAAATGAAAAATCTTTGGAAATATAATAAGTATATGAAGAATAAAAGAGGATAATATAGAATTTATGTTTTTGCAGTCAATTTTTTCCGTAAGAAATGATGAGTGCCATAAAGTTTTAACTTTATTTGGTATTAAGTTTAAATTTAGGTCTTTAAGAAAAGAATTTGTAAAATATCAGGAAGAAGTTAGGACTGAAATAAAAAATGAAATAAGACTATCAGAAAAGAATAAGGCAGAAGCTGATAAAAAATTAATGTTTTTAAAAAATGAAATATCACAACTTAACTCTGAACTGCAAAATTGCTGCAGCCATATACTGGATAATTTTATAAAAGAAAAAATTAATAAAAATAAAGAAACTTATAATCAATTTATAGATAAGTTTTTTCATAAAGAAAAAGTTTCATTATCAGTATATAAAAAAAGTGCTTTGAATTATTATTCTTATCTGTTTAATAAACCCTCATCATTTATAAAAGAAAATCCTGATGTGATAGTGGACAGATACGTACTGTGGGGAACACAATTCAGACTTCGCGATAATAAAGCCATACTGAGAAATATGATATATACATCAAAAGAATATGCAATTGCTGAGCTTGGATTTTTAAATAGAATTGCGGAGCCCTGTAAAGAAGAAAAATATGAGCATTCATGTTCATTTGTTTTTGATGACATAGCTCCATATTATGATTCAAGATATCCTTCAAGAATGGAAATGCTTTTAAATGATGAAAATTTAGTAATAACTGAAGAACAAAAACAAAGAGCAAGAAATTGTATAGATAAGATAATTTCCAATCATTTGACTAAATACAATCATCAGCCTGTTTATACGCCGAACATAGGAAGGGAAGGAAAGAAAAAGGTGCTTGTAATAGACCAAAGTTACGGCGATATGTCTATACTAAAAGGTCAGGCAGGCGAAGAAACATTTAAAACCATGCTTGAATGTGCAGTAAAGGAATTCCCCCCCCCCGAAGCAGATATCATAGTAAAAACGCATCCTGATATAAATAACGGTGGAAAAGGCTATTATACAGGATTAAAGCAGCATGATAACATATATCCTTTTACGGAAGGTATAAATCCTATTTCTTTAATACAATATTGCGATGAAGTTTATGTATGTTCTTCTCAAATGGGCTTTGAAGCATTGATGTGTGGTAAAAAAGTGCATTGTTTTGGTGTAAGTTTTTATTCAAATTACGGCTTAACTGATGACAGACAAGAATGCAGCAGACGTAAAGTTAAAAGAACGCTTGAAGAAATGTTTTATATAATATATATCATGTATTCTTATTATGTAAATCCTGAAAAAGGCAAACCATGCGAGATTGAAGAAGCAATAGATTATCTTTTAAAGTTACGGGATGAATATTTTAATGAATATTGTAAGAAAGAAAACATTCTTTGTTAATGTCATTTAAAAGGAAGTCTATATTGAACAAAACAGTAAAAAACAGCACTCTTAAAAATAATTTATGTATAAATTGCGGAATATGCAAATCGGTATGTCCTAAATCTGCCGTAATTTTAAAACCTGATAAATACGGGGAATATAAACCTTTAATAAATCAAAAAGACTGCATTAACTGCGGAATTTGCACGGAATATTGTCCGAATACAAAAGAAAAAATGCAAAAGGAAGCATTAAAAATAACTTCTATTGAAGAACCTCATACTTTCGGGCTTCAAAATGGGAGTTATTATCTTGCATACGGCAAAGACAGTTCTTTAAGGCAGAAATGCTGTTCGGGCGGTGTTGTTACAGAGTTTGCGAAATATCTTTTGAAAACAGGCAGAATTCAAGCAATGGTTCACGTTGAAAGATTATGGGCAAATAAAGGCTCGCTTCATTATGGAGCAAGAATAAGCAATACCATTGAAGATATAGAAAATAATGTAAGCTCGGCTTATCAGCCGATAGATTTTTCCGGTGTTTTAAAAGAATTAAAATCAGGTGAAACATATTTTATTACAGGAACCCCCTGCATAATAAGGGGAATGAGAAAACTGTTCAGTGAAAATGAGAAATTTAAAAATATCAAAGTAATTTTATGTGCGCTGATATGCTCGCATAATACAAATTCACAGATTGCTGACTATCTGTTTGACTCTCACAATCTTGATGATTCGGAATGCTGGCAGATAAATACGAGAAATAAAGATAATATACCTGATGCAAATAATTATAATAATCATTTTTACACGAAAAAAATTGATTTATTAAAAATGAACAGAAATAAAAGCGGTTGGACTCAAATTTGGAGGTCTCATTATTTCGCAATGAATGCATGCCTTTATTGTTCTGATTTTTGGGGATATGAAGCTGATATTTCGGTAAAAGATGCCTGGGGTCAGTGGTCAGTTGACCCGCTTGGTAAAAGTATTGTTATTTTAAGAAATAAAGAACTTGAACAAGTTTTTCTTAACTCAAATATTGAAGTCGAAAAATTAAATTATGAAGTTATTAAAGAACATCAAAAACCTACTCCTGTATTTAAGCAGACAAATGCGAAAAATAAAAACTTTAAAACCTTTTTTTCAAAGAGTAACAGAAAAAACGGCTTATTCAGATATAAAGTAATTTCAAACTGCTCAAAGTTTTTTTATAATTATTTAGGTTTAAAACTAACACAAAAAATAATACGGCAGGTTGAAAAACTTATTGATATAGGAGAAAAATTATGAAACAAGAAGATAAAAACTTTATAAAGGAAGAATTAACTTCATTTATAAAATCAATAAAAAAAATATTTAAGTATGATAATTCAGAAGAAAAAATAAAAAAAATCCTTATTGCAGGCGGTTACGGATATGGTAATACGGGTGATGAAGCACAATGCAGCGAAACTTTAAAACTTTTAACAAAACGATATAAAAATTATCAAATAATTAATTTGACTCCCAATATTGAATATTCAAAATCCGTCCATCCTGATTTTTACCATGAATATGCTTCTCGTGTACTTTTCTTCAATCAGTATAAACCATGCAATTGTTTTGATTTCGGAAATTCAAAATTAAAAAAATATGTGTTTTTATTAAAATCCTTGTGGATATATATTAATGCTTTATTTGTAAGGGCAGACTTACCGGCTTTTGGTATAAATGCAAATGCCGTTAAATTTTTATATGAGCTTAAAACCGCTTCATTGCTATACTTCTGCGGTGGAGGTTTTTTGACTGGCGGAACCCAATCAAGGTTATGGGATGGTATTGTTTTATGCAGGCTTGCTCATTTATTTAAAACACCCGTTGTTATGAGCGGACAGACAATAGGTGTATGGAATGGGAATTTTAATAAAAAAATTGCAAAGTGGGGATTTAAACATGTTAATGTTATTACCGTCAGAGATATCGGATTTTCCTTATCTGATTTAAAGGAAATCGGACTTGAAGGCGAGAATTATTTTGAAACTCATGATGATGCTCTTTTTTGCGAAAAATCACAAGAAAGACAAATTGATTTTGATAATTATATTACTCTTAATTTTCATTATTGGGGGATGAAAGAAAATGAAAAAAATATTTATATAGAAAAATTAAATAAAATTATAAATTATATATTGGAAAATACTTCTTATAACATTATTTTTATCCCCATGCACAGAACGGATTTAATAAGCTGGGAAGATTATATTAAAAAACATAAAAATGAAAGACTTACTTGCTTTAAATATGATTATGATTTTAAAAAAGTGCGCAGGGTTATAGCAGATTCTAAAATGTGTATAACAATGAAACATCATCCTATAATTTTTGCAATGGGCGAGAATGTTCCTGTAATAAGTCTTGCTTTTTCCGGTTACTATGTACATAAAAATCTCGGTGCACTAAGGCAGTACGGACAGGAAAAATATTCAATCAATTTTGAAGATAATGAATATTATGAAAAATTTGTATCTCTTTTTAATGAAATTCAATCCTCCAAAGAAAAAATAGCTGCGATAATCGAAAATCATAAAAACCATTTGAAAGAAAATAAAGAAAAATTTTTGACAATGGTTGATAAATTACTTATTTAAATTTATAAAAGGAATATACGTTAGTATTTTTTTTCTTTGATATGCCACAATATCCCTGTTATTTGATTATTACAAGGACGGGACATTAATTAATGAGTGAAGAAAAGAATAATAACAGGGAATTTGTA
>JAJQHF010000281.1 GCA_021199975.1 Candidatus Gastranaerophilales bacterium | reverse complement strand
ATACGGAGTTAATGATAACGGTGAAATAGACTATGATAATGTCAGAGAACTTGCCCTAAAGCATAAACCTAAACTTATTATATGCGGTGCAAGCAACTATTCAAAAATTATAGATTTCAAAAAATTTAAAGAAATAGCTGATGAAGTTAACGCATACCTTCTTGCAGATATAGCTCATATAGCGGCGTTGGTGGCGGCGGGAGAACATCCGAGTCCGTTCCCTTATGCGGATTTTGTTACAACAACAACTCACAAGACATTAAGAGGACCTAGAGGCGGAATAATTATGTGCAAAGAAAAGCACTCCGCAGGTATAGATAAAGCCGTATTCCCCGGAATACAAGGAGGACCTTTGGAGCATATTATTGCAGGTAAAGCAATTGCGTTAAAAGAAGCTCTGTCTGACAATTTTAAACTATATGCAAAGCAGGTTGTTTTGAATGCTAAGGCACTTGCTAAATCATTGCAAGATGAAGGACTTGATATTGTCGGCGGGGGTACCGATAATCATTTAATGACTCTTGATTTGAGGAAACTGAATAAAACAGGAAAAGATATTGCTAATATACTTGAAACGGTCGGAATCACCGCAAATAAAAATACAGTGCCGAATGACCCGCAAAGTCCTTTTATTACAAGCGGTGTAAGACTTGGTTCGCCTGCCGTTACAACAAGAGGATTTAAAGAGGAAGATATGACGGAGGTCGGTAAAATTATAGCGGAAGCCGTAAAAATTTCCGAAACAAAAAATGAAGCTAAAATTCAAGAACTACGGGAACGTTCTTTAAAACTTTGTGAAAAATACCCGTTATACGAGGATTAATTATGACCTTTTTGCAATTATCGGAAGCACATATAATAGGCAGTGTAACAGCTTTTATATTGGGTCTGTTTTTAGTCCCTCTTGTTATATCTTTTTCCGAAAAAAAAGGTTTAATGGATGAACCTAACGGAAGAAAAATTCATTCTCACCCCGTGCCTAGGCTCGGCGGTGCTGCGATATGGGTATGTTTTGTTTTATCCTTTTTGTCTTTGATTGTATTAAGTTATTATCCGTATCGTTCATTATTATCAGGGTTATTACTCGGAAGCTCTTTGATTTTTTTACTCGGACTGGTTGATGATATTTATTGTTTGAGTGCAAAATTTAAGTTTGTTATTCAAATAACAATAGCTTCAATAGTATTCTTTTTGGGTGTTAAAATAACTGCATTATATATTCCTTTTTATGGAATGATAAATATCCCTCCAATATTGTCTTATTTAGGAACTATAGCTTGGATTACGGGAATAAGCAATGCTGTTAATTTTATAGACGGAGTAGATGGACTTGCAGGTTCTGTAATAACAATAAGTTCTGTTACTTTGGGGCTGATATCTGCGGCAATATTCCCTAATGATGCAGTAAGCTCGTTGGTGGCATTTATTTTAGCAGGTTCAATGCTTGGTTTCTTAACGTATAATTTTCATCCTGCAAAAATATTTATGGGGGATTCCGGCGCATTGTTTTCGGGTTTCCTTTTGGCGGTGCTTTCGATTATGTATCAAATGAAATCCTCTGATATAAAAATGTATGTACCTCTTTTAATTCTTGCCGTACCGATTATTGATATTACTTTTTCTTCGTTAAGAAGAATTTTAAAAGGTACCTCGCCTTTTGTTGCAGATGCGGAGCATATACATCATAAGCTGCTGAAATTTGGTTTTTCTCAAAATAAAGCCGTACTTATTCTTGTGATTTTTTCAATAATTATGGGAGGAATTGCAACATATACAGCTGCTTCCGATACTACTAAATATTTCTTGTATGCAGTTATAATATCTGCTGTTATGATTATATTAAACAGACACGCAAAAATTGGAGAAGGAAAAGATTAATGTCAGTTAAAAAAATAGTAAAATACGGTGCTTCCTCATTAAGAGTAAAATCAAAAGAAGTTCATAAAATATCTAAGAAAGTGCAAATTTTGGTGGAAGATTTATATGATACTCTATATGCCTTAAACGGTGTCGGTCTTGCGGCTCCGCAAATAGGAGAAAATTTGAGAGTATTTGTTGTAGATGTCGGTACTGACCCTAAAACAATGAATCCCATTACTTTTATAAATCCGAAAATATTGAAAAAAGAAGGCGCCGTTAATTCATACGAAGGCTGTTTAAGTTTTCCCGAAGCCTATACTAATGTAAGAAGATACAAATACGTTAAAATAAAAGCACTTGATATAAAAGGCAGACCTTTTATTTTAGAGGCGGACGAAGGTTCGCTTCTTGCAAGATGTATTCAGCACGAGTTTGACCACCTTGAAGGGGTCTTGTTCATTGACCATTGCCGCAACAGATTTGAAGCGGATAAAGTATTAACGGAAAAAGGACTTGACCCCGTTAATGCCGATTTCCTTTTGGATGAAAAAGAATTGGAAGAACAAATTCAAAATAATCCGCCGCAGGAGGAAAAATAATTGATAAAAGTTGTTTATTTTGCGACTCCCGATATATCGATTAAAAGTCTTGAAATGCTTTATAACAATGAAGAAATAAATCTTCTTGCCGTAGTTACACAGCCTGACAGACCAAAAGGCAGGGGAAATAAATTAACTCCGCCGCCCGTAAAAGTTTTTGCACTTGAAAATAATATACAATGCTTTCAAACAGAAAAAATAAGTAAAGATATTGAACTTATTAAAACTTTGAATGACTTGGAACCTGAATTTTTTGTTACATTTGCATTCGGACAAATTTTATCGCAGAAGGTTTTAGATATCCCGAAAATAGCGACAGTAAATCTTCATGCTTCTTTGCTTCCGAAATACAGAGGTGCTAACCCTATACAAAGATGTATTTATAACGGAGATAAAATAACAGGTATTACTACAATGCTGACTGTATTGGAATTGGATGCAGGAGATATTTGCGAAACAAAACAAATTGAAATTACCGAAAATATGAATGATATTGAACTAAAAGAACTGATATGCGCTAAATCTCCCGAATTGATTTATTCTACATTAAAAGGATTATATACAGGCAGCTTAAAACCTAAAAAACAATCCTGCGAAGGAATGTGTATTGCAAAAAAATTTACAAAACAAGATGGATTAATAAATTGGAATAATTCTGCGAAAACTATACATAATCAAGTTCGTTCAATGGTTGATTTTCCTTGTGCATATACTTTTTTTCAGGGTAAAATGCTTAAAATTCTTGAAACAAAACTTACAAATGATACAATAAATGCAGACTGTGCCTCAATAGTTAATGTTTCAAAATCCGGAATAAAAATAAATACGGGAAATGGCTGTATTCTGATAACAAAAGTAAAACCGGAAAGTAAAGGAACTCTTAATGCTTTTGATTATGCTAACGGCGCAAAAATAAAAGAAAATATGAAGTTTGGAGAATAATATGATGTATCAAAGAGGTGTAAGAGGCGCTGTAACGGTGGAAAATAATTCACCCGAAGCTTTAAAATCGGCAGTTGTTGAATTAATTTCTTCTTTAATAAATGCAAATAATCTTAAAGAAGAAGATATTTCACATGTTATTTATACTCTTACTGATGATATTGACTGTGTTTATCCCGCTAAAATTGTACGGGACGAATTTCCTAAATGGAAATACATTCCAATGATGTGCGTAAGCGAGATGAAAATTAAAAATTCTT
Organism: Candidatus Gastranaerophilales bacterium; assembly: GCA_021199975.1. GTDB lineage: Bacteria > Cyanobacteriota > Vampirovibrionia > Gastranaerophilales > Gastranaerophilaceae > Avigastranaerophilus. Next base: position 1,214 of record JAJQHF010000281.1, on the reverse strand, counting down.
TAGAAAAATGTTTAAGAATTCTTATTGTAATTAATACAACACTTGCACAACAACAGATAAAACATGTATATTTAAAAGGTGCTGAGAAATTAAGACAAGATTTAAAGTAAAGATAATATGAAAATATTAATTGCGGGTTCGGATTTAAATACAATTTTACTGGCAAAATATATAAAACTGCAAAATCCAAAGAGTGATATATATATTACAACAGAGGTTCAGGAAGAGTTTTATACATCTGTTAATATAAAAGAAAATGATATAAATTCTTTATGCAGCTTTGTAAAGTACAATCAAATAGAGTTTACGATTGTAATGTCGCAGCTTGCTATAATAAACGGAATTGCTGATTTATTTAAAAAAGAAGGTTTTCCCGTATTCGCTCCTTCCCCTGAAGCGGCGAGGATTACTTTTTTTAACAGTATTGCAAAAAAAATAATGTATAAGTTGAAAATAAATACTCCTAAATTCGGCATTTTTGACCGTGAAAATATAGCAGTTGATTACGTAAGACACTCAAAGTTTCCGATAGTTATAGAAAATGATTTTACTTTGCTTTCAAGAGAAAATAATATATATATGACATTTCCAAAAGCAAAAACAGCATTGCAGAAAATTTTTGAAAACAATAATGAAAAAATAGTTATAGAAAATTATATTGATTCTGAACCTTTATATATTTATTTTATAACAGACGGGTTTAATGCTCTGCCGTTAATAACTGTTGAAAAAAGTAAAGAAAAAAACTTTGAAGAAACAATTGCTCCAAGCCAAAAGTTACCTGAAAATGTTATAATAAGCATTCTTCGTAATGTAATTTATCCGCTTTTAGATGATATTTCCAAATATGCAGACGGTTATACAGGAATAATCGGCTTAAAAGTAAAATTAAAAAATAGTAATTATTTTGTTTTGGAATTTTATAACAGTTTTCAAAATTACGATTTGCAGATATTTCTCTCTTTGTTAGAAGAAAATATATTAAATCTGTTTTTTGATGCAGCAAACGGAAGTTTGGCAGACAATTATAATTGTATTCACCTGAATAATCAGTTCGGATATACTGTTGTAATTGATAAAAAGGAATTTATAAATGAAGATACAGAAAGTGAATTTATTGAAAGCGAAAATAATATTAAAAGTCTTATGGCAAGGGCTGGATGGTCGTTGAAGTTTGCATGAATTATGTTGTATGAGTGGATGAATGTTGCTGG
>JAJQHF010000086.1 GCA_021199975.1 Candidatus Gastranaerophilales bacterium | reverse complement strand
TTTTGGATATTTCATTGCGGCAAGTTATAATTAATTCTATATGTAAAATACCGCTGAAAATTATACGGAGTATGAAAAATGAAAAAAGGGTTTTCGCTGGCAGAAGCATTGATAGCTGTGGCTATTATAGGTATTGTAGCCGCAATTACTATACCGGTAATAAATAATGTAAGACCGGATAAAGATAAAACTTTTTATAATAAGGCTCTTTCTTCCGTGCAAGGTGCAATGGCAAAATCCATGGAACTTCCTATTTTGCAGAAAAGGTATAATTATTGGGAAGATGGAAGTTATTTAAAACAAACATATTTGGATGACGGAGGTTATTCGACAGGTAATTTTAACACTACAAAAACCAACGGAAATGGTAATACCAGTTACGCAATAATTACAAATTTATATTGGGCGGATGATACGAATACTTCAATTGGTTATGATACTTTTTGTAAAAAAATGGCTGATTTTTTAAATACATCGGGTGCTATTAATTGTTCTAGTGAACCACCATCATCATATGACAGCCCTAATTTTATAACAACAGATGGCGTCAGATATTGGGGGTTAGAGGGTAAATTCGACATAGGTGATGCTATGGAAGGAAATGGCAGAATAATATACGTGGACAGAAAGCTTTCTGATAGTGAAAGGGCAAGATTAAACAATGAAAATAAATATCTGAGAGACAGTTCTCACACAGAACCGGGGCTTAAAATAACTTTATATTATGATGGAAGAGCTGAAACAGGCACAACAGAAGATTTTGACTATGAAAATGAACTAATAAAAACTTCTATTAACTTAAAAAAGGAGTCAGGTACTGAAGAAGATGCACAAAATAATTAGTTTTTGTTTTCTCATATTTTAATATGAATTGAAATTATATATTTGTGGTATTATAATAATAATAAATAAGAAACTAATTCTTTTGAGAAGGAAAAGATATGCAAAAATCATTTACATTATCAGAAGCACTTATTACATTGGCTATTATCGGTGTATTAGCCGCTATATTAATTCCTGTAATCAATAATGTAAGACCCGACAAAGATAAGGTTACATACAAAAAAGCTTTATACAGTATGCAAACCGCCGTATCAAACGCAATGGATTCCACTCTTTATACAATGGCTGCCAATTCAGAGGCTTATTGGAAAGATGCAAATGTCGGACAGGGCGATTTTTGTGCAGCTGTTGCTTCAGCATTAAACACTTCAGGTACGGTAAATTGTAACGGACCATGGAGTAATTGCAGTACCGGTAGCAGCTGTTATGATGAACCTAATTTTATTACGACAGACGGTATAAGATATTGGGGATTAGAAGATGCATTTCCGGATGGTAAAGACTCAGAAAATACATATACAATTTTCGTAGACAGAAATCTTAGTACGAGAGAAGTACAAACTATTAACAATAAGCGTCCGAATGGTTTAGGTCTGCAAATTCAGGTCAGATACGACGGAAAAGTTAGTACACCTGAAACTGATGATTTTGAATATGAAAATGAGCTAATTGAAAACTCACTTCAAGTTTCAGCAGGCGGAGGCGGTTAAACAAAATTTACATAAAACAAAAAAGAACCGATATTATTTGGTTCTTTTTTTGTTTTATATGTAAAACTAAAATCCGTTTAATTTCGGAATTTTCATTTGAAATATATCTTCAAGGTCAGTACCGTTAAGAATTTCATTAAATAGAATATCGGTTCTTATGCTTTTACCTTTAAAGTTTCTTATTAATCCCAACACTTTAGTATTGCCGTATTTTTCTATTAAATTTGGAAATGATTTAATATCAGGATTATCTGAATATACTTGAAATTTATTAATAATAACCCCTATAACATCTATTCCTGTTGTTTTTGCGGTATTAAGCTCGTTTAAATAATTGTTTATTGAATTAATTCCGGGGGTTACTACAAAAATAACGGGAAGCTTTAAAGCCTGCGGAATTTGCATTGAAAATAAATTATCATTCAAAGGAGTCATTAATCCGCCCGTAGATTCTGTTATTAATATATCTGTTTTTTTTGTTAATAAACTATAATCTTTTTGAATATCTTCAATATTAATATCAATATTTTCAATTTCGGAAGCAATAACAGGTACGGTTTTAGATGTAAACATATATGTAGAATGAGTTGTTATATAAGGGTCAAGCATTTTAACAAATGTTAAGTCAGGTGAGAGTAAATATTTACCTTTATCAATTGCTCCCGTTTGAATGGGTTTATATACACCCGTATTGTATCCCAACGATTGCATAACAGCCGCAATCCCTGCCGCTATTATTGTTTTGCCGCTTCCTTTTTCCGTACTTGAGATGAATATATTCATAAAAAAATTATATCAAATTGTAAAAATTTTTATACATACATAAGGTGTAGAAAAAATTAACAATTACAGGTAAAATAAATACTATGAAGAAGAGTTTAAGCTTTTTGATATTATTATGTTCTTTATTCTTTTTTGCCGTAAAAACCTATGGCGGTGAAACTGATGAAACTGAAAATATTTTGAAAATCAGAGAAGGCGCCTTTGTTAAAGTCATGGTTCGTGATGAATTTTCAACATTGACGGCTGATATAGGAGATGAAGTTACTTTTATAAATACCTCCGATATGTATGTATATGAAACAAATGCAATTCCTGAAAATACAATATTTTACGGTGAAATAGAAGATGTAAGAGAACCCGTGGAGGGTAAAGACGGCGCTCTTAAAATTTCTATATATAAAATGATTACACCCGATAAAAAGGTCTATAAATTGACCGGTCACATATACAGCGAAAACGGTAACTATTTAGGCGGCAATGAAACGGCACCTGCATATTATCATAAGGTTCCGCATTATTCGTCAAGAATGAAACCTTTTCTTCAAGCAGCACCCTTAAATATTTATCAAATGGGAAAACATACGGTTGTTAAGCCCGGGGCTGAACTCTTTTTAATTTTTGAAAAAGATGTTATATTAAAATGAACTTAAATTGGAAAATATTCGTTTTAGATAATATAATAAGCATTGAAGGTAGTATAAAGGAGAAATATATGAAAAAAGAAATTATATCATTATCAATTATTTCGTTAATGACATTATCACCTTGTTTATGTTTCGCAGGAAGCAATTATTCTATAACTCAACCCGTAACCCAAACGGTTCCGGCAAGCAGCCAAACACAATATCCGCTTCCTGTAAATTCTTATCAAACCCAAAGTTATGACTATGACCAACTTCAAGGCAACGTAGTAATGGTTCCTTCGGGTACTTCTTTTACGGGAACCGCTGTAAGCGCTATATCTTCTGAAACCGCAAAATCAGGAGACAGCGTTTCATTTTATTTAGCTTCTGACTTCTATTACGGCAGTGACCTTATAGCAGGCGCAGGCAGCAGAATTAACGGCACCGTAATTAAAGCTAAAAAGGGCGGTCGTGCAAGTAAAAACGGTCAGCTCCAAATTAAATTTACAAATATAGTAACTTCATCAGGCCAGGTAATTCCTATTTCGGCAAGCATACAAACTGATGACGGAACAGGCATTTTAAAAGCAGGTACGGCAAAAGATGTAACGAAAGAATATACTAAAGATGTAGCCGTCGGTGCCGCCGCAGGTGCTGTATTAGGTACTGCAATGGGTGCATTATCCTCAGGAAGCGTAGGTAAAGGTGCTATATACGGAACTGCCGTAGGCGGCGGTTTAGGTTTAGGCAAGTCATTAATTGACAAAGGCGATGATGTTGAAATCCCTGCTAATGCTCAATTAACAATAGTTCTTGACCAACCCGTTACGGTTTCTTCTAATACTACTTATTAGATAGTAAACAGGCTATTTGTTTTATCATTAATTTTCTGATAAAATACCGGTAAATGGGAAATTAGGGAATGTCAATCTTAAAGAATGATGATAATATAATGCCGAAAGAAAATATGAAGTCAAATATGCAGACTTATGAAATTCCGGCGGTTATCAGAAAAGAGAAAGAAGAAATTTCATTTGAAAAAGCACTGGCATGGGCTGTAATATTACACCCTGCCATAGTGCTTATTCTTTTGGTTTCTTCTTTAATATTAAAATTTTTAGGTATAGATTTCAGTATATTTAATAAACCTGATTTAAAACCTAAAGATATAGAATTTGTACTTGTGGAAAAAGAAGCTCCGCCGATTGATAAAAATACCAAAAACAGAGCTGACAAAAATTCACAGGCAGGCGGAAAACATGACCCTAAACGACCTGTTTCTCTGCCTCAGCAGTCTGCACCGAAATCGGAGGCAAAAAAACCGTCTTCTCCTGCTCCTTCTAAACCGGCAGCTCAGAAGCCTCAAACAAAGCCTCAGACAAAACCGCAAGCACCAAAGCAGACCGCAGCACAACCTAAGCAGCAACAGGCAGCCGAACAGCAGGTTCAAAAAACAGCACCAAAGCCCGCCGCACCAAAACCGACGGTTGTACCAAGCGTACCCAAACCAACCGTTAACCCGTCATCTAATTTTAATATACCTATACCAAAATCTTCTATACCACAAATTGCACAGCCGACCGCACCTGTAACATCAGCGCCGAAAACAGGTACTTCGGGAAGCTCTTCGGGCGGAAGCGGAAGTTCTGCTCCTTCACCGAGTTTTTCACCTACAACCTCATCTAAGTCAGGCGCAGGCGGTACGGGAACAGGCGCAGGAGGCGGCGGAAGATTTAGTAACGGTACCGGAACAGGTACAGGTAATGTCGGAAATCCCGGACCGGGAAATCCAAAAGGAGCGCCAGGTATTGATGCCATTAAAGAACCTGATTTCGGACCTTATATGAAAGAATTGCAAAGACGTATAAAAATGAATTGGGATCCGCCTAAAGGCAATGAAAGCAAACGTGTAATATTGTTATTC